>CALMNJ010000029.1 GCA_937868675.1 uncultured Bacteroidota bacterium
TATTCATTCCTTTTTCTTTTTAACGTATGGTCGTTTGTGTTTTTTTTGCGGTATGCGAAAGTACCCACTTTAAAAAACGCGGCGTATACAGGATTATTTGGTTTGCTTGCCGTTTATATGCATCCGTTTGCCTTACTCACGTTGATCTGTCAGGTTTTACTGTTTGTTTTATTTTTAATAACACGTCATACTGCTAACAGGAAAAACGTTGCACTAATATTTGCCGTGGTGCCGGTTATAGCCATAGCCGGCCTTTTGCCTTTTATTAAACTATTTACAAGCGCCGCTGACCAAACATCCTCCTGGATGTCTATGCCGGGTTGGGATTTTTTTATTGACTACCTTCAAAAGTTCTTTTATAAATCGGATTATACATGGCCGGTGGTTCTTTTTCTGACGGCTTGTTTTTTGTTTTTTATCTTCAGGCCAAGGCCGAAAAAACAATCCACCGGGGAATTTAGCAGGTTGGAGACATTTCTGATTCTAATTGTCTGGCTGACGGTAGTATTTGCCGTTCCATACATACGTTGCCGCGTAACAGGTGTGGCTGTGCTCAACGAGCGCTACCTCATTAATGCGTTGCCGGCCGTTTTGCTGATAATTTCTCTTGGCATCTCGGAACTTGAACAAAAATGGCTGCGTACTATTCTTGTATTAGTATTTACTGCTTCAACCATGAACGATCTTTTTTTATTGAAGCGGTATTACTTCGTAACCACCAAAACCCAATTTAGAGAAATGACCCGGTTTATTGGTGACAACGATAAAAACGGACTGCCCGTCATCAACCAAAGCTCGGGCTGGCAACAGGCTTATTACCTTCAACACTTTGGCATGAGGAACGCCATTTACTACAGCAGGCGGCAGCAATTGCTGGATTCCATTATTACACAGGCATCAGTCGGCGTTGATCAACATGGTTTTTGGCTTGCCGGAGCGCATGGCGAACCTCTTCCGCCCAAAGGAGTTGAAAAAGGCCTTGAAGCAAATTTTGTTGAAACGCTGAGCGGTTTTTTCCCCGAAGCCTGGGCCAGGCTTTACACGCCGGCAACACAATATGGAAGCCGGGTTATTGCCGGCAATGCACTGAAACTTTTTCCATCTGCCACGGAGCAAAATGACGGCGAAGTGGTGACTGTTCTTATCAACGGAACGACTACGCATTGCGAGAAAAAAAATCTGAAGGCAGGCAGCTATTTTATTTATGCACTTGCCAAAGGGAATCCATGCAATGAAACAATGCCTGCCATTGATGTGTTTGCGGGCGATTGCAGGATCGGTTCCTTTTCAACTACAAAACACTTTCAGCTTTCATCACCCATCCGCTTGGAGTTGGCTTTGGACACGGTTGCGGACATTCGTTTTAAACTGAATAACACAAGCGCTTGCAATAACAACGCGCCTCAAATGGCGTTTATTAAAACAATTTATCTTTTTGGTAAATAGCGTTTCCCTGATTACTGCCCGTTGAGTAACCAGGCCCCAGGATCCATGGTCTTTTGACCCTTCCAGATTTGAAGGTTGATGGAGGCTTTGCCATCGTCTTCGTTGTAAAGAACCGACCCAATCACCTGTTTTAAGCTTACTTTCTGTCCGGTTTTAACAAGCACATCTCCCAGATTTGTATAGACACTAAGATACTCCCCGTGCCTTATTATCACCAGCTTTCCTCCCGTAGGCGACGGGGCAATCCCTGTAACTTCGCCACTAAAAACGGCCCTCGCCCTCGATCCCTGCGGGGTACAGATTTCCACGCCGCTGTTGAAGATGGTAAAGTTTTTTATTGCGGGATGCTCATGTTCGCCGTAAACCTCGCAAATAACGCCTCGCTCCACCGGCCAGGGCAATTTTCCGCGGTTATTGGCAAAATCGGTACTCAACGCTTCTGCTTCTGGAGTTAACTGAAGTGTTGGTTTTGGTTTTACTTCCGCTGTTTCATTCGGTTTTTCCGGTGTTTTGTTCTTACCCTCCCGTTCTTTCTGGGCTTTTTTAACCTTGTTTACAAGCGATCGTAATTCTTCCCGGTCGCGCTCCTCGTTTTTGCGACGTATTTCATCATCAATCAGGCGCTTAATCGCCTTTTGCAATTGTGCTGCCGCCAGTTTGCGCCGTTCAAGTTCCTGCTTCAGGTTTTTTTCTTTTTTCCGCAGATCGTTAAGCAACGTTTCCTTTTCGACCTTTTCTTCGTTCAATATCTTTTTTTCTTCCTCTTCGTTACCCA
>CALMNJ010000030.1 GCA_937868675.1 uncultured Bacteroidota bacterium
AATACAACCCTGCGAATTTGTTCCGTTCAACGTATAATTGGTTGTAGTAGAGGGGTTAACAGTAATGGAGTTGCTGTTTGAGCTGGTACTCCATGTATAACTGTTCACTCCTGTGGCAGTAAGCACTGCCGAAGACCCGCTGCAAATGGCCCCGGGGCTGGCAACAACAGAGGCGCTCGAACCGGGATTAATACTAATAGAAATGGTGTTTGCGCCCGTACATCCGGATGTGGTTGTTCCCACAACAGTGTAAACAGAATTAGAGGTTGGTGTAACAACAACTGACGCCCCCTGGGTATTATTACTCCATGTGTACGTATTGGCTCCACTGGCCGTTAAGGTTACATTGTAACCACTACATACACTGGTATTACTTGCTACCGTTGTAACCGAAGCCGTATTAACAAGACTCTGTACTTCGTTTGCGGTAAGCGCTCTGCTATAAAAACGGAACTCATCCATTAATCCCGCAGACGGCAATCCGGTATTCGAGCCATATTGACCAACCTTAAAAGGGCCACTGCCTGTTAAGGTGTATGCTGCCTGACTTACCGTGTTTTGCAGCACACCGTTGAGATAGGCATAGGTTACACCTACGGTGGCATTATACACAAACGTATTTAACTGAGGCGTATTTGTAGCTCCTCCGGTAATGATAATATCAGTTAAGCCTGTTCCACGCAACATCCAGTTTCCCGAGCCGGCAACACCATTCGTAAAGCACCTGAACGAACCGGCTGTAGGATCTCCGAAAATGTAAAATAAGGTAGAGGATGTTGGAATGTTTGAAGTCCAGAAAGAAATACTCCAGGACGAGTTGAGCGAAGGAACCCAACCGGTATTTACATAATCTGTAGTGGTGCCGGTTCCAATCAGTGCGCCCCCACACTGGCCTACTGTGCCTTGTGTTTGAGCTCCCACAATGGTTGCATTGCTGGTTCCGAGCGGTGGAGAGCTTGCCAGATTGGGTACAACTGTGCCGGTGCCGTCAAACTTATAATAGAGAACTTCTGGTGGGGCCTGAGAGAACGCATTACAGATTAAAAACAAATTTAGCACCAATGCTAAGATATAAGAACATGTTTTTTTCATGGCTTCATCGTTTTAGTTAAAAAGGAAATTATTCAATAATTACTTTATACGCTCCTGCACCAGGAGTTGAGCTTATTAAATAGTAAATGCCGCCTGTTATGTTTTTTAATTCTACCTGGTAGTTGTTTTGCTGGTTTAGTTCAAACTTCAACACTTGCTGACCCAATTCATTCATAAGGATAAAGCTCATGTCTGCGGCATCTGATTTAACGCTGAAACTGCCGTTGTTAGGATTTGGATAAATGGCCAGCCCGTTTTTAGAGAGCAGATCAATGCCAGTACATGAATTAACTTTCACGGTCAGGGTGGCCGTTTCGGAGCAGTTGTTGGCGTCAGTACCAGTCACGGTGTAAACAAAGGTTGTAACAAGATTAGGCGCGATGGTAAAACTGGCAGATGTTTGTCCTGAGCTCCAGCTGTAAGTTCCGGCCCCGGAAGCGGTGAGGGTGTTTTTCTCATTCACACACATAGAGGTTCTGGATGCGACAGCAGTGACGGTAGGATTAGGATTAACAGTCACCAGAACCGAAGCCGCGCCCGGACAGGTTACGTTTAGCGAGGTGGCTTCGGCAGCTACCGAATACAGGGTGGTAACCAAAGGCGTAACGTTAATACCGGCAAAGGGGATGTTGTTGCTCCAGGTGTAGCTGTTGGCTCCGCTGGCCAGCAGGGAAGCGGTTTGCCCGCTGCAGATCAGCGTTTGTCCGGTGATGCTCACAACGGGAATAAACACATCCACATTCACGGTTTGTGAAGCCGAACAGTTGTTTGAAGAACCGGTAACCGTGTAAACAGAAGAGGTAAGCGGATTGACACTGATAGAAGACGTATTTCCGCCGGCACTCCAGGTATAATTGGTGGCACCGCTGGCGTTGATGGTCACCAGATCTCCCGCACACACCATGTTGGCACTTGAGGCAATGGTAATGGTTGGGCTGGGGTTTGTAATAACGGCAATCTGCACACCGGCAAGGCATCCAAACGAATTGTTGCCGGCCACGGAATAGCCGGTTGATGTAGAAGGACTAACGGTAACCGAGGTGCCGGAGAGGTTGCCCGGTGTCCATGTGTAGTTAAGGCCACCGCTGGCGGTAAGCACCACCGCATCGCCCGCACAAACCTGCGAATTGCTGGCAACCGCACTTACCGTGGGTAAGGGGTTGGTTGTAAGGGTATATAAAGAGTAACCGAAACAACTTCCAGTCATACCCATCACCGAATAGGTAGTTGTACTGCCGGGCGATACAATATAAGTTGTTCCAACATAACTTCCCGGTAACCAGGTGTAGCTTGTTGCGCCACTGGCGGTAAGCGGTATCGGGCTACCCGAACAGATAATATTGCTGCTGCCAGTAATTGCTACGGGCAATGGGATCACCGAAACCGTCGAAACTATTGAACTGGTGCCACAGGCATTACCGGCATTAAGCGTATAGGCTGCTGTGGTGGTTGGAGAAAATGAAATGCCATTGCTTACACCTCCCGACCATGAATACGTATTGGCACCCGAACCGGTAAGCGTTACACTTCCACCCAAACAAATGGAGTTATTGCTGGCACTTACCGAAAGCACCGGAGCGGCATTGTTTACAATAACATTAAAGGTAGATGTAGAGGCGCATGTTGGCGATATTGCAGACATGACGGTGTAAACCGTACTGACCGTTGGAGTAACCACAATGCTGGATGCGTTGGAGGAGTTGCTTGTCCAGGTGTAACTGCTGGCACCGTTTACACTAAGTGTGGTTGAAGCTCCCGAACAAATACTGCTCAGTGGCCCGCTAATAGGAAACACCGGAATGGCGGCTACCGAAACGGTTACAGGGGTAAGCGCCGATAAACAGCCAATGCTGGTGTAAAGTTCCACACGCCCGATGCTTGCCGCTTCTGTCCATATATCCAGCGGGCTGGTAGTGGCCAGCGTATATTGCATGCCAAGGCGGTTAAGCGTTAGTGTGTTTGTTCCAAGTGAAGCGGTGAAAGGGCCTGAGGACCCATATGATGTGCCATAAGTAGTTCCATTAACCCTGCATCCAAGCACACCAATTATATCACCATTGTAAATCGGGATGTTTACCGGAATGATGCCCGTATTTGTGTTGTTTTGAGTAAGGTACAGAATGGAGAATGTATTGGTTACGCTGGAGTAGGTGGGGGGATTGGAGGGGAATTTCATAATGGCAATACTCTGATTGCCTGAGCTTACATCGGTTGGAACCTGTACGCCTGTAATAATAAACGAAGTAGGCGCAGTGAACCACATGCCCCGTGTGTTGCCGTTATACGTACTTGCGTATGCGGGTAACGAAATAGAGCCCGTGGCAAGGCTTTGAGACTGCACCACATAATAAGTAGCACTTGACGTGATTGTTGGCGTTACAAAAACAGAATTTGTTGAGATGGCATTGCCTCCGTAAGAATACTGATACCAGCTAGTAGAGAGCGTGGAGGTGTTGGTAAGTGTGAAAACATAATTAGGAACACACTGGGCCAGCGTGGGGCCGCTGATGCTTGGCGGAGCCGGTGTATTGGTGCAGGTTTGTGCATTTAAGGAGGTAGTATTAAACAATACTATTACGGGAGTAATTACAGCTGCAATTAAATTGCGGCGGCCCGTTTTCCAAATCATGTTTTTCATGTTGCTTAATTTAAACGAATGGTATCGGAGTTGATTTTATTTACTACTACTCAACGATAATTTTAAAGTTCCCGCTTCCACCCCGGTTGATTTCAATAAAGTATATTCCTTTTGCCAGACCATTGATGTTAACCGTATATGAATTATCCGCTGAAAGCACGTACTGTTTTATTTGCTGACCCAATTCATTCATAAGGATAAAGCTCATGTCTGCGGCATCTGATTTAACGCTGAAACTGCCGTTGTTAGGATTTGGATAAATGGCCAGCCCGTTTTTAGAGAGCAGATCAATGCCAGTACATGAATTAACTTTCACGGTCAGGGTGGCCGTTTCGGAGCAGTTGTTGGCGTCAGTACCAGTCACGGTGTAAACAAAGGTTGTAACAAGATTAGGCGCGATGGTAAAACTGGCAGATGTTTGTCCTGAGCTCCAGCTGTAAGTTCCGGCCCCGGAAGCGGTGAGGGTGTTTTTCTCATTCACACACATAGAGGTTCTGGATGCGACAGCAGTGACGGTAGGATTAGGATTAACAGTCACCAGAACCGAAGCCGCGCCCGGACAGGTTACGTTTAGCGAGGTGGCTTCGGCAGCTACCGAATACAGGGTGGTAACCAAAGGCGTAACGTTAATACCGGCAAAGGGGATGTTGTTGCTCCAGGTGTAGCTGTTGGCTCCGCTGGCCAGCAGGGAAGCGGTTTGCCCGCTGCAGATCAGCGTTTGTCCGGTGATGCTCACAACGGGAATAAACACATCCACATTCACGGTTTGTGAAGCCGAACAGTTGTTTGAAGAACCGGTAACCGTGTAAACAGAAGAGGTAAGCGGATTGACACTGATAGAAGACGTATTTCCGCCGGCACTCCAGGTATAATTGGTGGCACCGCTGGCGTTGATGGTCACCAGATCTCCCGCACACACCATGTTGGCACTTGAGGCAATGGTAATGGTTGGGCTGGGGTTTGTAATAACGGCAATCTGCACACCGGCAAGGCATCCAAACGAATTGTTGCCGGCCACGGAATAGCCGGTTGATGTAGAAGGACTAACGGTAACCGAGGTGCCGGAGAGGTTGCCCGGTGTCCATGTGTAGTTAAGGCCACCGCTGGCGGTAAGCACCACCGCATCGCCCGCACAAACCTGCGAATTGCTGGCAACCGCACTTACCGTGGGTAAGGGGTTAGCAGTGAGGGCCACAGTGTTTCCGCCATAACACGAACCCTGCAAACCAATAACCGTGTATATGGTAGAGGTTGCAGGGTAAACAGTGATACTTGAGGTGTAAAGGTTAGCAGGAATCCAGGTGTAACTTGCAGCGCCAGTTGCGGTAAACGATGCAGGGCTGCCGGCACAAACGCTGGTGACGTTGCTAATGGCGAACACAGGTAACGGTGCCACGGTAATCGTGGTTGCAAGACTGGTTGTGCCACAGGCATTTGTTCCGTTAACCGTGTAGGTTGTTGTTAGGGTTGGTGAAAAAGGTACTCCGCTGCTGATACCTCCTGACCAGGTGTGTGAATTCACACCGCTGGCGTTTAATGTTACCGTTCCACCAAGACAGACCGTTCCGCTCGAAGAGCTATTGCTGATGCTAAGTGTTGGTGAAGTGTTAACCACTAGGCTATATACACAACTCTGAACGCTGTTTTGAGTTACGAAGTAATTGGTTGGACTTGATGCCGTAACAACAATAACCGAGGAGGTAGCACCGGTATTCCAGGTATAGGATCCACTGGCATTGGTGGTAAGTGTCACAGTGCTGCCACTACAAACTGGTCCAGATGGGCCCGCAACACTCGCCAGCGAAGAATTGGAAAAGGTGTAGGTTGGTG
>CALMNJ010000031.1 GCA_937868675.1 uncultured Bacteroidota bacterium
TTGCAAAAAAAAGCACTTACTTTCATTCTACTATTGTACAATGTTAATCAGGCTGATTGTTGAATACGAGGTAAATGAGCAATTCGTATCTTAGCCGCCTTTATTAATGGCCAACGTGACGAAGCTGGAGGAGATTTTTGACAACACCTGGCAGCACTTGAATCCTGAAAGAAACTACTGGTTGAGGGGTTTAAGCGGGAGTGCTATTTCCTTATTCCTGCGTTCGGGCCATTTAACTGCTAAAAAGAACATTCTTTTAATTGCTTCCGACAAAGAGAAGGCGGCTTATCTGATGAACGATCTGGAGGAACTCCTGCCGGAAAGTAAAGTGCTTTTTTTCCCCGAAACGTACCGACAGCCATATCATCCCGAGAAAACCACCAATGCCAATATTCAGGAGCGTGCCGAAACGCTTAACCTGTTGTCGCGCGAAACCTTTAAGGGGGTTGTGGTTACTTACCCCCAGGCCCTTTGCGAAAAAGTAACGCGTAAAAAACTGCTTCACAAAAACACCCTGCAGATAAAAAAGGGCGAAAAACTTTCAGTAGAATTTATTTCGGAGTTTCTTAGCTCATTTAGCTTCCAGCATGCCGACTTTGTTTATGAACCGGGCCAGTTCAGCATAAGGGGCGGTATTATTGATATATATTCTTACGCAAACGAATACCCATATCGCATTGAGCTTTTTGGCAACGAGGTAGAGGCCATTAAAACATTCGATCCGTCCAACCAACTTTCGAATGCCAGTTTCGATTTTATTACCATTATCCCCAATATTAACTCCTCCGTTTTTAATGAAGAGAAAGGACTTCTCACGGCTTATTTTGATGTCCCAGATACCCTCTTATGCTTTGAGGACATAGAATATGCCTGTGATGTTTTTGACAAAAAACTCGAGAGTGCCCGTCAGATTTATGATGCCTATGCCGGGGAGGTGGCTCAGGCAGAGCCCCGGAAACTATATGCCGGGGCTGAAGAACTGAAGGAGCAGGTAAAAAACTTCAATTGTATCGAATTTGGCATACGAACCTCACTCGGACAGGCAGCCACTAATTTCAATCAACAACCTCAGCCTTCTTTCAACAAGAACTTTGAGCTGCTGATCAACAACCTGAAAGAAAACAAAGCCAAAGGGTTTCGTAATTTTTTTCTTACCGATAACGCCAAGCAGGCATCGCGTCTCATCAGCATTTTCAACGACCTTCTGGCTAAGGAACACCGCACCTACGAATCGCTCATTGAGCACGTGCATATAAACATACACGAAGGGTTTATTGATAACGACCTGAAAGTGGCTGTTTATACGGACCATCAGGTGTTTGAGCGCTATCACCGCTTTAAGCTGAAGGAAACCCGTCACCGCAGCGCAGAAGCATTCACGATAAAGGAAATTCTGATGCTGAATCCCGGTGATTATGTTACACACATTGATCATGGGATAGGTCGTTTTGCCGGACTGCAAAAACTTTATATAAATGCCAGGGAGCAGGAATGTGTGAAGTTGCTTTTCAAAGATAATGATGTGTTGTATGTGAGCATCCACAGCCTGCACCGTATAAGCAAGTATAGCAGCAAAGATGGTCAGGTGCCACGCATTGACAAGCTGGGCAGCAGCACCTGGCAAACGCTTAAACAAAAAACAAAGCGCAAAGTAAAAGAGCTTGCCTACGACCTTATTAAATTATATGCTGAACGGAAGGCAAAGCCGGGGCACTCCTATCCGCAGGACAATTATCTGCAGCATGAGCTTGAGGCTTCGTTTATATATGAGGACACGCCCGATCAGGTAAAAGTAACCACTGATGTAAAACGCGACATGGAGAAGGCCCACCCGATGGACAGGCTGGTGTGTGGTGACGTGGGCTTTGGTAAAACCGAAATAGCTATCCGTGCGGCCTTTAAAGCCGTTTGCGACAGCAGACAGGTTGCCATTCTTGTTCCCACCACTATCCTGGCGTATCAGCATTTTAAAACCTTTAGTGAGCGGCTCAGGGGCTTGCCATGCAATATTGATTACGTGAACCGTTTCCGTAGCGCCAAACAACAAAAAGAAATTTTTACCAAACTAAAAGAAGGAAAACTGGATCTTATTATCGGTACTCATAAACTGGTGAGTAAGGAAGTACAGTTTAAAAACCTTGGTTTGTTGATTATTGACGAAGAGCAAAAATTTGGTGTGAGCGTTAAAGACAAACTTAAAACCATAAAAAGTAATGTGGATACGCTCACGCTCACGGCAACCCCAATTCCTCGCACGCTGCAGTTCAGCCTTATGGGAGCACGTGATTTGTCAGTCATATCAACACCACCTCCAAACCGATACCCGGTGCAAACCGAACTGCACTCTTTTAACGAGGAACTGATACGCGATGCCATAAGCTTTGAATTAAGCCGGGGCGGGCAGGTTTTTTTTGTGCACAACCGCGTAGAGAATATTGCCGAGATAGCCGGCATAATTCAGCGCCTGGTTCCTGATGCACGCATTGCCATAGGTCATGGTCAGATGGATGGCGACAGGCTGGAAGATGTGATGCTGGGTTTTATGGAGGCAGAGTATGATGTACTGGTGGCTACCACCATCATTGAGAGCGGGCTTGATATCAGCAATGCCAATACCATTATCATAAACGAAGCGCATCATTTCGGGCTTAGTGATCTGCATCAGATGCGCGGACGCGTGGGGCGCAGTAATAAAAAAGCATTCTGTTATCTGCTGGCACCACCCCAAATATTACTTACCGAGGAAGCCCGAAAACGCCTGAAGGCCATTGTTGATTTCAGCGACCTGGGCAGCGGTTTTCAGATTGCGATGCGCGACCTTGATATTCGTGGTGCCGGCAACCTGCTGGGCGGCGAACAAAGCGGGTTTATTAATGACATGGGCTTTGATACGTATATGAAAATCCTGAACGAAAGTATTGAAGAGCTGAAGGAGGAAACATGGTATAAAGAAGCTGTTGGCGCTGATGGCACAGATGATAAGTCGGTGTTTTCGAGGCAGTTTGTGCGTGAAACGGTGGTTGATACCGATTTGCAGTTGCTGATTCCGGATGAATACGTGAGCAGCCTTACCGAGCGTTTGGTGTTGTATCGCGAACTTGATAACATTACGAAAGAAGAAGACCTTAAGCATTACGAGAGCAATCTGCGCGACCGCTTTGGCCCCTTGCCGGGTGAGGCCATTGAGCTTATTAATGTGGTACGCCTGCGCTGGCAGGCCATGAAACTGGGCTTTGAAAAACTAACGCTTAAAAATGGAAAAATGCTGGCCTATTTTATCAGCAAAAAACAGAGCGATTATTTTTCGAGCCCCATGTTCAGGGCTGCACTCACCTATGCTCAAAAGTATCCGGCGCTATGTACACTTAAGGAACAGAATAATAAATTATATTTAACTGTTGAAGATGTGAGGACAATTAAACGTGCCTCGGAAGTGCTGGCCCTTATTGACCAACTGGCAGAAGAACCACAGGAAAGTAAATGAAAACCAGATCGCGTTATATAATTATACTGACCCTGCTTTTTGGATACGTGTTGTTTCAGTTCATGTGGTGGGAGTACCTGCTTGTAAAACAAACCGGACGCATTATTGAGGAGGAGCAAAAACTCACCGAGATAACATCCACCAATCAGGATCAACTAAGGAAACAAATAGACGATTTGCACCGGAAAAAAACCATGCAAACCATAATGATTGTTGGCGAGGGGACCGTGTTCCTGCTATTACTGTTGTATGGGGTTTATAAAATCAAACAATCTTTCGACAAGGAGGCGGCGCTGGCGCGGCAGCAAAATAATTTTTTTCTCAGCATCACCCACGAACTAAAAACGCCCATTGCCGCCACCAAGCTGCAATTGCAAACACTGCAACGACAACAGCTCGACGAGACCATTAAAAACGAGTTAATTGCCAACGCCATCGCCGAAACCGACCGGCTGAATCTGCTTATTGACAACGTGCTGCTTGCCAGCAGCCTGGAAAAGGGAAACCTTGATTTTGTTTTGCAGAGAACGGATCTTGGAAATGAAGTAAGAGCGATAGCAACCCGCTACTTCAAAAAACACCTGGAAAGTCGTGAACTGGAACTCGATACCGAAACCGGTTTATTTGTGAACGCAGATGCGGGAGCACTTATGTCGGTTGTTACAAACCTTGTTGGCAATGCCATTAAGTACAGCAAGACACCACGAAAAATTGTGGTTAACGTCATCCGACGGAATGAAAAAATACTCATGTCAGTGGAGGACAACGGGTGTGGTATTTCCGAGTACGATAAACCACATGTGTTTGAGCGGTTTTACCGCGCCGGCAATGAAGAAACGCGCAGCGCCAAGGGAACCGGTCTGGGTTTATACATAGTTAAGTATCTACTCGACAAACATTTTGCAAAAATCACCGTAAAAAGCAATTCTCCCCAGGGAAGCATTTTTGAAACCGAATGGCATGCGGCCTGAAAAATTCATAACATTAATTTTTGTTCTGGTCTTATTTTCCTGTAGCAACAGTAATGAGCATGCAGGTGCGACGGGTAAGCATTTAAAGTCTCCTGACCTAGTAGAACATGCCAAACGTTTTAGTATTGAGCAGCACAAAAATGTGTATGTGGTGAGGATATTTGGCAACCGGAGAAAGCACGACGAGGTTACCGGTTACTTTGTATTGAGCAATGATACAACAGGACTTCGCCGCGAATACAGGTATCGCGAAGCTTGTGTGATTAAAACACCATGTACTAATATCGCCGCACTCAGCAGTATTTATGCCAGTATTTTTTTTGAGCTGGGCGCGTTAAACAATGTAACAACCATTGACAATGTGGATTACATTGTGAACCCGGAGATTATTGACAGATACAAAAAGGGTAAGCTGGCCGAGATAGGTAAATCACAGCAGATAAATATTGAAGCGGCTGTTAAGATTAAGCCCGATGTGCTATTTACCTTTGGTATGGGCGAGGGCGAAAAGGATAAAGACAAAAAACTCGTTCAATCTTCAATAGCTACAGCTATTGTTGTTGATCATTTGGAGGAAAACCCGTTGGCGAGGGCCGAGTGGATAAAGTTTTTTGCGGTGTTTGTAAACAAATACGCGAGGGCTGACTCCGTGTTTAGTGAGGTCGAAATAAAATATAACCAGCTCAGGCAAGAGCTGGCTTCTGTTAAAAGCAGGCCCACTGTTTTCAGCGAAATAAAGTACAGCGAATTCTGGTATATGCCCGGCGGAAGAAGTTATGTGGCTTCACTTTTTGGTGATGCAGGCGCAGATTATTTATGGAAGGAAAACACCGATTTTGGCAGTTTGCCTCTTAGTTTTGAGCAGGTTTACGCCAGGGCGCGCCAGGCCGATTACTGGCTCAACCTG
Source organism: uncultured Bacteroidota bacterium (assembly GCA_937868675.1). Classification (GTDB taxonomy): domain Bacteria; phylum Bacteroidota; class Bacteroidia; order B-17B0; family Aurantibacillaceae; genus Aurantibacillus. Next base: position 5,363 of record CALMNJ010000031.1, read on the forward strand.
TCAACACTGAACACAAAGCAGGAACTTGTGGCTATGGAAAAACGGTATGCTGACTTTAACGCCTTCAAACAAAATCAGCTCTTTAACAACAATAAAGTGGTGAATACAAAAGGCTATAGCAGCTACTGGGAAACCGGCATGATACATCCCGAACGGATATTATCAGACCTTATTTATATTTTTCATCCGGAATTACATCCCAAAGCGGAAAAGGAACTGTTTTATTACAAACGTCTGAACTAAATGCGCAAAAACACGCTGGTTAAACTTCTCATTCTTGCAGTATGCACATGTGTTGCCATCCTGTTGAGCTTGTTTTACGGTGGGAGTGAATGTATTGGTAATGGCAGCGAAGCTTCGGCGTATATCCTTTATGAAATCAGGCTCCCAAAAACATTAACTGCAATTGTAGCCGGCAGCGCGCTTGCACTGGCAGGTCTGGTACTTCAGACCATATTCCGGAATCCATTGGCAGGGCCATATGTGCTTGGCATCAGTTCGGGAGCTTCGGTAATGGTGGCATTGGCTTTGCTTGCAGGAACCGGTCTTTCTTTTTTTGCGGGACGGGCATTTATTGTTGTGGCGGCAGTAAGCGGCAGCCTAATTGTCACCGCTTTGATACTTGCCATCTCGCGAAAGGTAAGCAACAATGTCATCTTGCTGCTTATTGGTTTAATGATTGCTCAAATATGCGGCGCTGTTGAGCTGGCTCTTGAATATTTTGCCGACCCTGGCAGGCTAAAAACGTTTGTGTTGTGGGGCATGGGCTCGCTTTCGTCAACAAACAACGCCGATCTTTTTGTTTTTGTTCCGGTAGTTGTTTTATCAGCCGCCGCCTTGTTGTTTTATATTAAGCCACTCAACGCCATGCTGCTGGGCGAGGACTACGCGCGCAGTGCCGGCATCCATTATAGTAGCAGCCGTTTTGGTCTTATTCTATTTTCCTCCCTGATTACCGGAGTTACCACGGCTTTTTGCGGACCCCTTGCATTTATTGGCACGGCAGTTCCCATTTTATCACGCCTTATTTTTAAAACCTCGCGTCAGCAGGTGCATGTGCTTGGATGCATGCTTATTGGAAGCACCCTGCTGCTTTTTGCGGATTTTGCGTCGCATTCAATGATTAAAAATATGGTTTTGCCTGTAAACATGATTACAACGTTAATAGGCGCTCCCATCGTGATTTATCTTATGTTTAAAAACAAATACTGGTAATTGAGCGTGGAACACGGCATAAAAATCATAAACGCGCAACTTGGTTATGGTTCGCAGCATGACCCTGTGGTGGTGCTGAACGGATTGTATATAAACATCCGTCCGGGGCAGCTCACCGCCATTGCCGGCATGAACGGAACCGGTAAATCCACCCTTCTCAAAAGTATCGCAGGTCTTTTGCCACCGTTAAGCGGTGAGCTTTACGTAAATGGAATTCCGGTAAGCGACACTAAGAAACGGGAGCTTGCTAAAGAAGTGGCTGTAGTACTCACAGATAAGATAGGTGGGTTTAATCTTACCTGTTTCGATGCCGTGGCTGCCGGGCAAATGCCATATACCAATGCCTTTCATCAAATTAAAGAAGAAAACCTGAAAATTATTAACGAGGCAATTGCCACTTGTAAACTTGAAACCCACCGGCACAAAGCGTTGCATGAGCTTAGTGACGGATTGTTTCAGAAAACAATGATAGCCCGGGCGCTTGCTCAGCAAACACCGTTAATGCTGCTTGACGAACCAACCGCGTTTCTTGATTATGCATCGCGGCACGAACTGTTTATATTACTGAAAAATCTGGCAGAGCAACAAAATAAATGTATTTTGGTAAGCACACACGACCTTGATCTTGTATTGAAATATTGTGATACCATTGTGGTAGTTCACAACGGGCAGGCTGAGTTTTTGCAGACTGATGAGGCGCTTAAAAACGATGCTTTCAGGGCAATTGGCGGGAAACACCTGTGAATTTTACCAACAATTTTTTAGCAACCCGTCCTCTATTTCATTTAAGGTTTACTTTTGTCGCCTCTATGGCATTAATTGTAAAAAAATCGCAACTACCTGATGCAGGGAAAGGACTGTTTACCACAAAACCAATCAAAAAGAATGCAAAAATTATTGAGTACCGCGGCGAGATAATTGATTGGAAAGAGTATGGTAAAAGAGTGAAAGAAGATAAAGACGGGTACTTGTTCTTTATCAATAACAAGCGTTGTATCGACGCTTACCCAACCCCTCAGTACAAGGCCCGATATGCCAACGATGCGCAAGGCATAGGGCGTGTAAAAGGGCTCAGGAACAATTCAAGCTACGAGGTGTTTGGCAGCAAGTGTTTTATTGTGGCCGAGCGCGATATCAAAGCGGGCGAGGAAATCTTTGTGGATTATACCAAAGAGTACTGGGACTGCATCCGATACAACATCAAACACAATCTTTATAAGAAGAAATAAACCGGCGTCAAAATCCGGTTCCCGAAAACTATCTTTGTTGCAATGAGTAAATTCCTCATAGTGGGTCTTGGCAACATTGGCGGCGAGTATGCCGACACTCGTCATAATATTGGGTTTAAAGTTGTAGAATATCTGGCATCTGAGGCAGGGGCGAAATTTTCATCAGGCCGGTATGCCGATGTGGCTAATATAAAACATAAAGGAAAAATACTGGTGCTTGTAAAACCCACCACGTATATGAATCTGAGCGGAAAAGCAGTAAATTATTGGCTGCAGACGGAAAAACTGGAACCTGAAAATATGCTGGTGGTGGTTGACGAAATTGCATTGCCATACGGAAAAATCCGCATTGGTCCCAAAGGCAGCGATGGCGGACACAACGGATTAAAAGACATACAGGCCACACTGGGGCATAGTAATTATCCACGACTCAGGTTCGGCATAGGCAAAGAATATAGCAAGGGCTCGCAGGTAAATTATGTGCTTGGAGAGTGGAGCGACGAAGAACTTGCAACACTGAATGAACGAATAAAAATTGCTGCCGATGCCGTGAAAGCCTTTGCATTTGTGGGGTTGCAACGTTGCATGAACGAGTATAATAACAAATAATGTAATTTTAGGCGGTGCTGTATAACGACATAATTGGCCAACTTGAACCCAAACAACGCCTGCTTAAAATGGTGCACGAAGAACGTGTACCACATGCCTTGTTATTTTCAGGTGCCGAAGGATGCGGCAACCTTGCGGCGGCGGCGGCTTTCGCACAGCATCTTTTCTGCACGGCAAAAACAGAAAATGGCGCCTGCAACCATTGTCCTTCCTGCCAAAAGGTGGCCAAACTGATTCATCCCGATCTCCACCTTGTTTTCCCTATCGCTAAAAGCAAGGATGTAAAGAGCAGCGACGACCTTGTAAAAGAATTCAGAGAAGTTTTTCTGGAGCGGCCTTATATATCGCTTGGTGAATGGTTCAACGAACTTGACGCCGAGAACAAACAGCCCATTATTCCGGTTGAACAGGCCAACGATATTTTGCGTAAACTGAGTTACACCAGTTATGAAGGATCTTACAAAATAATGATCATCTGGCAGCCCGAGAAAATGAACAACGAGGCTGCCAACAAGCTTCTGAAAATACTTGAAGAACCCCCGGAAAAAACAATTTTTATTCTTGTTGCCAATTATCCTGACCAGTTGCTCAGCACGATTTTGTCGCGCGTGCAGCAAATACCTTTTCATGCATGCGGCGAGGAAGAAATAAGCCTTGCGTTGCAAAAACAATTTGGCGTAAATGCCGATACGGCAAAGCAAACGGCCATTATGAGTAACGGAAATTACGGAGAGGCGATTCATATTCTAAAACACAGTGATGAAACGGTATCGCTGCTCACCGATTTCCAGAATTTCATGCGACTGGCACTTAAATTTGATTGCAACAAAGCATTAGACTGGATTGATGCCTGTGCTGGTTTGGGCCGCGAAAAACAGAAGCAATTTTTGCAATATGCTCTTGAAGTTTTACGCGACAGCCTGATGTATAATTTCGGAGAGCGCAGCCTGGTGAGGCTTAGCGGGCAGGAAAAACAATTTCTGGAAAAGTTTGCGCCGTTTATTAATCAAAAAAATTATGAACGGCTGGTTGAGGAGTTTAATAGCAACTACTATTACATTGAACGGAATGCCAACCCCAAAATACTGTTTATGGACCTGATGCTCAAAACCAACGAGTTGATTA
>CALMNJ010000032.1 GCA_937868675.1 uncultured Bacteroidota bacterium
GCTTGTGGTTGGACAGAACTACAGCTACCTTGTTATAGGCATTTACGGAGATGGCTCGCAAACCAGAGCAGTAAGCACAGTTTGCGCGCAACTTAAGCGGGATGTACCGGTGCTGCTCAACGTGGATGTGCTTTCGACCTCAACCATGGGCGCAATAAAAATCGCCTGGGCTGCTCCGCTTACTGATGGCGATAATCTGGACACCCTGAAACACCCCGGCCCATATCAATACAACCTTGTTACAATACAACCCGATGGAAACCGGAAAGTAGTTTTCACAGAAACAAAGAACTCCGTTTTATTTTTAAGCAGTGGCTTCACCCATACAAACGTCAGTACCGTTGATACAAACATTACTTATCAATTGGATTTTATTGCCGGCGGCGAGCTAATTGGTTCTTCACAAAAGGCAACTTCCGTTTTTGTTATGGCCAGATCTTCCGACCGCCGTGTGGACTTGAACTGGAGTAGCAAAACACCATGGAGCAATTATAATTATACCATACGCCGAAAAAACCCGGACAGTCAGGTTTACCAAACCATTGGTGTAAGTGCAACCACAACATTTACAGATACGGCCCTTGTTGTGAATAATCACACGTATTGCTACCTTGTAACATCCGAAGGCAAATACTCCAACAACAATTTTCCCTTTCCGCTACTTAACAATTCTCAGAAAATATGTGTAAGGCCGGAAGACCATACGCCGCCCTGCGAACCGCAAATTTCGCTAGAAGCAGATTGCCCGAAGCAACAGGTTCTGGTGAGCTGGAACGGCGTAAAAAAAACCTGCCGGCAAAGTGATGATGTGGTTAGCTACAATGTTTTCTTTAAACCATTTGTAAGCGCGGAATATATTTTAGTTGCCGAAATACCTGCCGATAGTGTACTGGCCTATTCGCCCGGAACAATTGACCTTATTTCGGGTTGTTATTATGTGCAGGCGGTTGACTCAGCAGGGAATAAAAGCACTTTCGCACACGATGTTTGTCTCGACAATTGCCCTATTTATGAGCTACCCAATATTTTTACACCTAACAACGATGGCGTCAACGATCACTTCAAGGCAATTAGGGTAAGGCAAATCAGCGAAATTGACCTTTATGTTTACGACCGGTGGGGAAATCAGGTATATCACACCGCCGACCCATATTTTAAATGGAATGGCGTAAGTTCAACAACCAATGAGCGGGTAAGTGAAGGGGTCTTCTTTTATATTTGCGATGTGTTTGAACCTCATGTGCGCGGTGTGGTAAAAAGGAGCATAAAGGGCTCGGTGCAGGTAACGAGGTAAAGAACAGTTAAGTATGCGATTACATAAGAACCTTGTTTCCGCAATAGCTAATAGCAGCCGTGAAATCTTGATTTCAGGACGCTATGCTGATAAAGCAATTGAATTTATTCTAAAGCACAACTCACAATGGGGCAGTAGAGACCGTCGTTTTGTGGCAGAAGGAATTTACGACATTGTCAGGAACTACCGCTTGTTTTCAACGCTTGCGCAAAGCGATACCAATTTTTGGTTTATCACCGGTGTCTGGCTTTGCACGAAAGAAATGGAAATCCCTGCCTGGCCCGAGTTTACGCATCTTAATAGGGCCGACGTGCTGGCCCGAAAGGAACGGCTTCGCAACCACCCTGCCATTTATGAGTCTTACCCCGACTGGCTTTGGCAGTTGGCCGAAGGCGAGCTCGGAACAGAAAAATGGACACAGGAAGCGATGGCTATGAATAAACAGGCCGAAGTTTTTTTAAGAACCAATATGCTTAAAACTAACCGAGCCCAGCTAATGCAAATGTTCGGCAAGCTGAATATTGCTACCGAAGAAGTGCACGGCCTGGCAGAAACGATAAAGCTAACCAAACGCGAAAACATCTTTAAAAGCGCCCTGTTCAAAGAAGGCTATTTCGAGGTGCAGGATAAGGGTTCGCAGCAAATAAGCCGGTTTTTGAATCCACAACCCGGTCAAACCATAGTGGATGCCTGTGCCGGTGGCGGCGGAAAAACACTGCACCTGGCAGCGCTTATGCAAAACAAAGGCCGCATTATTAGCCTTGATGTTGAGGAATGGAAACTGGAAGAGCTCAAAAAAAGAGCCAGAAGAGCCGGGGTTCACAACGTAGAAACCAGGTTGATTGAAAACACAAAAACAATAAAAAACCTGGAAGCAAAAGCTGACAGGTTACTGCTGGATGTACCCTGCAGCGGATTGGGAGTGATAAAACGAAACCCTGATGCCAAATGGAAGTTAAGTGCAGACTCGATTGCCGAAACGAAGCAAAAGCAGGAAGATATTATTCAGAGGTATTCTGCCATGCTGAAAACCGGTGGAGAGATGGTTTACAGCACCTGCAGTATTTTGCCCTCAGAGAATCAGTTGCAGGTGCAAAAATTTATGGCTCAAAACAGCCGTTTCTCAATTCTCGAGGAGAAAACAATCCTCCCATCCGAAGGAGGAGACGGATTTTACATGGCCAGGATTTTAAAACACGAACAATAGTCCCGGGTTTGAAAAAGTTTAAATAAATTTGAAATATAAAACATGAAAAAGCTACTCAGTATTTTAATACTCTTTGTTTGTTTAAGGTCAACGTCACAAACGGTAAGCAATGTCAATGCGGCCGATTTCAAAAAGCAGATTGACTTAAAAAAAGGAATCCTGATAGATTTGCGCACCACAGATGAAATAAAAAGCAAAGGCATGATTCCGGGAGCAAAACAAATTGATTTTTTAGCAAGCGATGCCGAAGCTCAGATACAGAGTCTGGATAAAGGGAAAACCTATCTGATATATTGTGCGGGTGGTGGACGCAGCACTGACTGTGCCGAGCTAATGAAAAAATGGGGATTTAAGGAAGTGGTAAATCTTGAAAAAGGATTTTCGGACTGGGCCCGTAACGGGCTGCCCATTGAAAAAAAATAAGAATGGACTACCGCCCCTTGCTAAAACTTGCAGTAAATGCAGCGCTCCTTGCCGGCGAAGAAATACTTAGCATTTACAATACGGATTTTGATATAGAGACAAAGCCAGACAATACACCTGTAACTGAAGCCGATAAAGCTTCGGGACAATGTATTAGCACAGAGCTCAGGAAATCAGGAATTCCAATAATAAGTGAAGAAGAAGAAGCGGCCGAATATAGCGAGCGCTGTAACTGGAAACAGGTGTGGATTGTTGATCCTTTGGATGGGACAAAAGAGTATATAAAGCGCAATGGAGAATTTGCAGTTAATATTGCACTTGTTGAGGACAAGCGGCCTGTAATAGGAGTGATTTATGCCCCCGTGAGTCGCCTTATTTATTTTGCCGCACAGGGACTAGGGAGCTTCAAAATAGAACAGCACGACCTTATTACCGAGCTCACAAAAAGGAATATAACTGAAAACCTATTCGAGTTCGGAAAAAAACTTCCGCTTCGCCGACCTCCTAAAAGCTACACGGTTGTGGCCAGTCGTTCACACCTGAGCCGGGAAGTAAATGCGCGCATCAGGCAACTCGAGGATATTTATGGACAGGTTGATATTATCAGCGTTGGCAGCAGCATTAAGCAGTGCTGGGTTGCCGAAGGCAAGGCGCACGAGTATCCGCGCTTTGGCGTTACAATGGAGTGGGACACCGCTGCCGGTCAGTGTATTCTTGAACAATCAGGAAACCAATTAGTTGATTATGTAACCGGTAAACCAATGGTGTACAACAAAGAAAACCTTCAGAACAATTTTTTTATCGCCAAAACGGTGACAATTTAATTCAAAGGCTAAACAACTTCGAAATTACGTATGTACCCTCAATGACCAGTTGTTTAAAATCTTTATGGTGTTTAATAATAATTTGGTTGCGGTTGTTTCGTGATATGATAAAATCATACTCAACAGCCTCGCGGCCCTTTCGTTCAAGGGCAAGCAGGGCCCTTACTTCCGTTTCCGTGAGCGCCTTTTCTTTCTGAAATTTAAAATTCCAGTATTCGCGCTCTCTTATTTTAAGCCCCGAAAATCTTCGGTTGGGCAAATCGGTGTAGCTTGATGTATAATAGCGTATCTGGTACCGTGCGGCGTTTTTAAACACGACAAATTTTTCGGTTATGGAGTATTTTTGCGGCTTGCCGGAAATGATTTGCCCGGATGCCGTGGAAAGATTCACGCTCGCTTCCTCAACATGGCATTGATAGTACACTAATGAATCACCGGAAGAGAGCACATTAAGGTAGCTGCCAGACTTTGCGATAAGTGAATCTAGCGATTGAGAATAAAGAATCGAAGTGAAGGATAAAAGACTTAAAACAAAAAAACAGGTCTTTGTCAAAGATTGATTTGTGCTGATTTTTTCGGAGGACTTAATCATCGTTACCCAGCTTCACAAACTTGCGCGTCAGCTGTTTTCCATTAAGTTTGAAGTGTACAAAGTACACGCCTGCCGTTAATTCCGAAACATTTATCGAGGCCCCTTGGCCAGTTTCTGCGATGGCATCAACCTTTACCTTTTGGCCTACCAGATCATGCACCTCAATTTCTTCAGGCTCTTGCGAACTGCGCATTGAGGAAAGGTGAAGAATATTACCGGCAGGATTAGGATACAAAACTATATCACCCATATCGGTTATTTTGGTGAGCCCGGTCGTGTTGTCGCCATCAATATTTATATCGTCAAGGTACAGGTTATTGCCGCCACCGCTGGTGAAAACAAATTTAAAGCGCAATAATCCTTTTGCAATGGCAGGGTTAAGATTCACCTTTTCAAGACGCCAGTCATTGTCAGAACCCATCGAGGGAATAAAGTTTGCGGTCTGTAATGCTGTGGATGTATTCAACACGCTGGGAGCCGCCTTCAGGTAGGCCGATGTCCACGTTTTACCGCAATTGCCTGAAATAAAAATCTGAAGCTGGTCGGTGTTGCCCGAAGCCCTTAGTGTAAAATTAAGTCTGAACGTGAGCGTTGGATTTTCAACAGCAGTGAGGTCATAAACCGGTGAAATAATTTCATCAATCATGGGTGCGCTGCCCGAATAATTATTCACACTAATACAGTTAGTGCCTGTATATGCAGTAAGTGTATCCAGGAACCAACCTCTGCTGTCTCCATCATGATTAATCACAGTCCATTTATCGTAGTCGCTGGGTAATTCAAAACTCTCAACGAAGGGAACAAAAAAGTTGGGGTCGGGGGCCGTTGGCAAAATATAAACTTTATTATTAAACGCCTTGGTCTTGCTGCTGCTTTGATAATTGTTTGTTAGTGAAAACGAGTACACACCGGGTGCCGCATACAATACCTTGACAACGCTGTCGCTGAGGCTGCTGGAGGGTTGTCCGCCAAAATCCCAGACGCGGGAAGAAACCTGTCCTCCGTAGGAATTATCGGTAAACTTTACTGAGTCGCCTTCGCAGGCAATAATGTCCGGAACCTGTAAAACGGCGGGTTGTGAGGCACACGCCACGGGATAAGAGTATGGATTCGAAGTGCCTGTGGCATTAAGGTTGGCGTTCGACCAAAGGTTGTTTCTTCCGGAAACAGTTGATGTAATAGCCGCCGTCATACGTGTTACCTGGCCTGCCGTAAACATATTTAGGCATGAGCCGTTTGTGTAATCCATATAGTCGGTAAACATTTCGCCGTTGCCGTTGCTGCCACAGGTATTAAATGGGTTCCGCGGGAAATTTGGACAACCCGAGTTGCTGTTTTGAGCGGGAGGGGTGTCGGCCACCTGATCATTGCCACAAACTGCGTCGCCCCATATATGGCGCAGGTTAAACCAATGCCCAAGTTCATGAATGAGATAACGCCCTAAAAAATTACCCCATCCTGAGTTAGTAGCCGAGGTTCCGATACTTCCAATAAGATCGCCCCTGATATTGATACCGTCAAGCGTGGCGGGTCCTCCGGGAAACGTTGCATACCCGCCTCCGGCACATCCGCTCTGTCCGGAATAATGCATGGATTGAGTAAGCCAGATGTTGAGGTACTTGTTGTTTGGCCAATAGGAGAGTTGTTTTATGTCGTCCTCATATAACGAACAGTTGCTCAATGGCGAATAAATTCTGTTAATGCCATTGGTGCATTTGCCATTAGGATCAATTGTTGCCAGTCTGAATTCCACATCAAAAGGCGCTGCAAAAGTTTTGAATGCGGCAGGCGTAAGCGCTGTATCGGCTTGCAGGCGTTTAAATTCTTTATTCAAAATAGCGATTTGATCTATGATCTGGGCATCTGAAATATTACCATAGGCCGTTGTGTATATGATATGAAAAACAACCGGAATAATATATGTTGCGTTTGCTGGCTTTGATAATAAGGAGGTTTTTTCCAAAGCCTGTGTTTCAAACTCCAATACCTCCTGGTTCTTTTTAAATACAGGATCGGTTTCCAGCATCTGCTGGTAAATGTTGTGCGACGAGCAGTTGAATTGGTTTTGCGCAACGGCAGTGTAGCTGCATAAAACGAATAAGAGAAAAAGGGGAGGGTTTTTTTTCATAATTATTTAAATCCAATGGTTTCGGGATACTGAGAATGAAATACGGCATAAATAATAAAGCCTGCAACAAGCCCAACTCCGCCGCCGGCCAGCGATTTGAGTTTACGTTTTTGACGGGCCACCCGTTCATAACCTAAAATATAAGCATCGCTTTCAACAAAACGCGGATTACTAATGGTGTGATGCCGTATTCTTATTTTAGTAATGCCACTAAGCGCCATAAACCCAAAAGGGGCAACAGGGCCCCAAATGGAGCCGGTCATTCCGCCAAGCACTCCAAAAACAGTTCCGGTTACCAACGCCCCCCGCGCCTTAAAACCACGCCGGGCGTCATTTTCTCCTTTCATATAAAGCCACATTTCTTCCCGGGTGAAAATATTGTTGATCGAGAAATCCTGTGAATAATAGTAACGTCTGTATCCGTTTGCATAACGAACCATGTAAAGCCTGTCCTGTTCAAAGTTGATAAGGCGGTCTGCTTTTTTCGGATTATGAATGCTTACCTGACCAAACGTAGTATCAATCACCTTTTCACCTATGGCATGCCCCGTCATTAAATAAATAGTGTCTTGTACTTTTATTTGCGCCGGGCACAACACCCATAACATGAGCACCAGTAAAGCATAACCAAGGCGCAAACAATTACACATAAACAAATATAACTTTAATTGGGTGCAATCCAGTGCTCAATAATTGATTACCTGCTCTTCGATGTTTGCAGGAATTTCGCGGTATTCGTATTGCTGGTTTCGAAGTTGGGGAACAAAACCCGCTTCGCGGATTGACTCCTGTATCTGTTTGTATGTGAACCGGTGCGGCGCCCCTGCGGCGCTTACCACATTTTCCTCAATCATAATACTGCCGAAATCGTTTGCGCCTGCATGCAAACAAATCTGCGCCGTGGCTTTCCCAACGGTTAACCAACTGGCCTGTATGTTCTCAATGTTTGGGAGCATAATACGGCTAAGTGCGATCATGCGTATATACTCATCAGAAGTTACATTGTTCCGAATTCCTTTGAGCCTGTTTAATAGCGTTCCATCATCCTGAAAAGGCCAGGGGATAAACGCAATAAAACCTTTTGCGCCAGCTGGTTTTTGAGCCTGCACATCGCGTAGCCAAACCAGATGTTCAAACCGTTCGTAAACCGTTTCAACATGTCCAAACATCATGGTAGCACTGGTAGTAAGGTTAAGCTGGTGCGCGGCCTTCATTACATCAAGCCATTCCCGTCCGGTACATTTTCCTTTACTGATTAACCGGCGTACACGATCATTAAGAATTTCGGCCCCTGCTCCGGGCAAACTGTCAAGGCCCGCATCAATAAGGGCTTTTAAAACTTCGGTATGAGTGCTTTTTTCCAGTTTAGTGATATGCGCAATCTCAGGAGGGCCAAGCGCATGAAGCTTCACTTTCGGAAACAGTTTTTTAAGCTCACTGAAAAGGCCAACGTAATAGGAAAGTCCAAGATCAGGGTGATGACCGCCCTGCAAAAGCAATTGTTCGCCACCGTAACGAAATGTTTCTTCAATTTTTTTACGGTATGTTTCAATACTCGTAATGTAACTTTCAGCGTGTCCTGGTATCCTGTAAAAATTGCAGAACTTGCAATTGGCTATACACACATTGGTCGTGTTCAGGTTACGGTCAATAATCCAGGTAACCTTATCGGAATTGTTTTTCCTGATTTTCCGGAGCTCGTTGGCAACCATCATCAGTTCAGCGGTTGGGGCGTTTTCAAAAAGAAACACACCCTCTTCAGCCGTTAGGAACTCTGACCGAAGTGCGCGGATTAATAGAGAATCAATTTTCATTGTGTACAGCATGCAAATGTACCAATTGCTTTAATAACAAATAAAAAAAGCCGCCTTCGTCCAGAAAGCGACTTTTACTATTTAATAGACTATTTGTTTAGTCTTTTAGTAAACGGCTTGATTTTAACAGATGTTCACCATCAAAGGCTTTTATAACATAAATGCCACGGGTCAATGCAGCCGTTTGAATAGCTCCTCCCGCATAGTTTTCAATACGCATTACTTCCTGACCAAGAATATTATATATTTCGATGCGTGTTGCTGAGCCTTCAATCATTAACTCACTACGAAATGGATTAGGATACATGCGTACACCGGCATCGGCTGCCTTTTCGTCAATGCCAACACAGGGGGTAACAACAATGTTAACACTTGAGGAAGCTACGCAGCCATTGGATGCTGTGCCCGTGAGTGCTACAACAACAGTGGTTGAGGTTCCGCCAGCCGTGTAGCTGATGGAAGAAGAATTACTGTTAATAGGACCAGACCAGTTATAATTGTTGGCGCCTGTTACCGAAATACTGATTACCTGACCGTAACATGGGTTTGGCGCAAATGGACTGATTACAAGGGTAGGATTTGGATTAACATAAAGGCTATTAACTGCCGTTGCCGAACAGCCATCTGTTGTAGTACCAACAACACTATACTGCAAGATAGTAAGGCTGCCAACAGGAGGTGTGGTAATAACATAGGGGTTATTGTTGCTGATAAGCGAACCAAGAGTATAAATATAGGTGTCGGCACCGCTGGCTGTTGCTGTAAATATTTGGCCCGAACAAAGCGTAGAAGAAGGGCTTGCTGCAACAGCAACGGTTGGCGTTACAAACACATTAATAGTAATCGTATTTGCACCTGCACACACACTTGGTGAACCTGCGTAAAAACCCTCAACCGTATAGGTGGTGGAAGTGGTTGGACTTACAACAATGGAAGATGCCGTTGATGTACCAACACTCCATGAATAACTGCCGGCTGCATTAAGGGCACTAAGCGTTGCAGAAGAGCCTGTACACAACGATGTCGTACTGGATGAAATATCCATGGAAAGGAAAGCACCTAAAGTAATGGTTGCAGTTTGAACTGCGGGACACACCGTGTTGCTTCCATAGGCAGTAACAGTGTAAACGGTAGTTGCAGTAGGTGAAACAACAATGGCGGAGGTTGTTGCTGAATTGTTGGTCCACGCATAGGTTGAACCACCACTGGCAGAAAGTGTAATGTTTGATGCGGCAGGCAATGTGCAAACAGTATAGCTCGGAACAACAACGTTAGGTGTAGCCGTAACGGTTACAGCTACAGTAGCGGTACCCGTACAGCCAAGGCTGCTTGTTCCTGCAACAGTATAAGTTGTTGAAGCCGAAGGGCTAACAACAACGGAGGTTCCTGTACCGCCCGAACTCCAGGCATAAGATACTGGAACCGGTGTACCTGAATTGGAAACAGTAAGTGTAACGGAGTTACCGGAGCAAACCCCTGCTGTATTGCCCGAAATTGCCGTGAGGCTCGGTTGTGGAAGACAAGGAAGGCGGTAACTCACGGAGTCAAGACCTATATAACTGCTGTTGGCGCCATTGGGGCCACCATTTGTGACATAATATCTGAAAGCAAGGCGTCCGCTGACAGTACCAGTAATACCAGCAACAGTAGCCGAGTAAACAGTCCAGGTTTTTGGATACCCGTTTACAGAGTTGGAGCTTACACTGGTTGGCAATGAGGCGCTCAACGCCGGATTAACACTGAACGCAAGATTTGTAAACGTGCCTACTGCGCTTGAGCCAAGCGGTAAAGTATTGTTATCAACAGCGCTTAAACGTACCTCAAGCCGGTCAGGATAGGTTGTAAGGTTAGTGTTGGTACGGGTTGCAAACTTAATAACGGCGCCATTCATAAGTTGAATGGATGGCGATATAAGCCAGTTGCTGATATCGCCCGACCCGGCGGTGCTGTTAAAATTGGCGGCATAATATTCGGTGGCAGAGCCGGTAAGGGCTGGAAAAACAGAGGCTGTGCCCGCAAACCAGCCGGTGGTTCCTACAGGCTGTGAGTTGTTCACTACTGTCCAGCCCGAGCTGGCATTAAGCTGAAACGAACTGTTAAAATTCTCATTTAGAACCAAAACCTGCGAATTAAGGTTTAAAAAACATCCAACAGCAAGACTAAGAAGGGGTAATTTCCTTTTCATTTAATTAACAATTTGCCACTAAAATAAGTAAATTAATTACATGGTGGCAAATTACACTGTTTAACTGGTAAGCTCCAGTTGCACTTTTTTAGGAAGTGAAGCCAGCACCAAGTCGTACGAATGGCTTATCCACTCCTGCAAAAGACGGCGTGGCGCGGCTCCCGAAGACTCGACCGTATTCCAGTGTTTTTTGTTCATGTGGTAGCCTGGTTTAACAAAATGATGCTTTTCCCTCAACTCAACCGCCAGGTCAGGGGCGCACTTAACATTAAAACTCACAGGCTTTGCGCTAATTGACATGAGCAAAAAAATTTTTCCGCCTACTTTAAAAACCAGGGTGTCAGAATCAAAAGGAAAGGCCTCTTCAACGCCTTTTTTGCCGAGGCAAAACTCGCGGATTTCTTCGGTATTCATCTGATAACAATTTCTTAATATCTACCCCAAATATGGCAAAAATGTTGCCAGTTGTACAACAAGGCCGGGCAGGACGTGGAAAGCGTATAATATTTGTGTCCGTATTAGCGTTTAAACGCATAAAATAGGATGCCAGGATTTTTTCTTAAAACTATTTTAATTAAGTTTGGCGTTCTAAAATTTTCAACGAAACACAAAAAACAGAAATATCATGAGTACAAAAAAGACATCGGGAGGTTTCCCATTGGTGATTTCAGCTTTTGCAATTGTGATTTGCATCGCCATCGGGTGGTTTATTTATTTAAAGTTGCTTGGCGCACCTAAAAATTTTGAAGGAGAAGATCCCGAAAAAGGACATCCTCACAACCTGCTTGGAACCATGTACAAGGGTGGTGTTATTGTACCCTTCCTGCTAGGCTTTTTCCTTACTGTGTGGACCTTTGCCATCGAACGCTTCATCACAATCATGAGGGCTAATGGTCGCGGCCAAACCGATAAATTTGTTTCGAACATTAAATCATTCATCGCCAACCACGATTTTGAAGGCGCCAAAGCCGAATGTGATAAACAAAAGGGCTCGCTGGCTAATGTGGTGCACGAGGGTATTGCAAAATATCAGTTTGTGAAAGACGATCATAATATGGACAAAGAAGCGAAAGTACACGCCATTCAGAAGTCGCTTGAAGAAGCTACAGCACTTGAACTGCCAATGCTTTCCAAAAACATGGTCGTAATTTCTACAATGGCCTCTATCGGAACACTTACCGGTCTTATTGGAACAGTGGTTGGTATGATTCGTGCCTTTGCCGCTCTTGCCAATGCCGGTGCTCCTGATACATCTGCTCTTGCAACAGGTATTTCCGAGGCCCTTGTAAACACCCTTGTTGGTATCGCAACCTCTGCCTTCGCCATTATATTCTACAACCTGTTCAGCAACCGTGTTGACCAGATTACCTACGCGATGGATGAAGCAGGGTTCTCTATTATTCAGGAGTTCCAGTCGAGCGAAAAGTAATTTCGCCCGCATTTATGGAAATTCAATAATGTATTCATCTTAATAAAAACGAAACAACATGTCGAAAAAACCATCCAAAGGAGGAGCCCCATCACTGGACATGACGCCCATGGTGGATTTGGCGTTCCTGCTGGTAACATTCTTCATGCTTACCGCTTCGTTTCGTATGGCCGAGCCCGTTACCGTTGACCCGCCCTCTTCAATTGGTAAGGTAACGCTGCCCGACAATCATATTATGGTGACCATTGATAATGATGGCCGCGTATTTTTTGGCATCAGCAATACCACAGCCAAGATTAACGCGCTTCGCTCCATGGCCCAGAAATATAAAGTGTCATTTACTCCTGAGCAGGAAAAGAAATTTACAGGTTTACCCAGCTTTGGAGTAGACATTAAAGACCTGCCCAGGTATATTAATGCCAGCGAAAACGAACGAAGCGGATTTCAGCCCCAAAAAGGAGTGCCCAACGACTCGCTCAACAATCCACAGTTAAAAGACTGGATTGCCTTTGCGGGCCGGGAAGCGGTTCTTGCCTATAATGAAGCAAAAGAAAAGGCAGAGACCTCCGGACAGGACTTTAAAGCAGAAAAGCCACGCTACGCTATTAAATGCGATGGCAAAACCAAATACATTTTGGTGAAGGATGTGGTAAAAACATTTACCGACCTTAAGATTTATCAGTTCAATTTAATAACCTCGTTGGAGGGCGGCGGTACTGTGCTTGATGAAGGCAAACCGCAAAACGGCCTCTGATTTAAAAAAGACTGAACGATGGCAGAGATTGCAGAAGATGGCGGTGGTGGCCATAAGAAGGGCGGCAAAAAGCGCGCCAAGAAACAAAGCACCAAGATTGACATGACGCCCATGGTGGATTTGGCGTTCCTGCTCCTTACCTTTTTCGTACTCACATCCACCTTCAGTAAGCCCAAGTCAATGGAACTTACATTTCCCGTTCCGCCCAAGGAGCCTACTGAACAAACCAAAGTAAAAAATGGGGTAACCTTCCTGCTTACCAAGGATGACCGTGTTTTTTATTATGAAAAGGAATTCAGGGCCAAGCCTGAAGGCGAGAATGCAGCGACAGACCTTACCGAGTTGAATTTTTCGGCTGAAAGCCTGCACAAATTTATGCTCGACAAAAACAAGGCCATGCAGGATGCGATAAAAGCCCTGGATGAGAAGTTTCAAAAGCGCCAGCTTGCAGATACAACCTACAAACGTCTGGTAAGGGAAGTAAAAGCAGATAAGAACTCCTATACGTATCTGATAAAAACCGACGACAAGGCATCGTACAAAAACGTGATTGATCTGATTGACGAGCTCAATATTAACCTTGTAGGTAAGTATGTGATTACCGATATCACAAAACCTGAATTGGATTTATTAAACGCTAAAACAGGAGGATAAGATGTTTCAAAACTGGAATAACGTAACATCCGATTCGCGCAACGATCTTATTTTCGAAGGGCGTAATCAGGAGTATGGAGCGTATGTGATACGAAGAGATTACAATCGGGTGGTAATGTTTATAATTATTGGTGTCCTGATGTTTGTTTTTGCGCTGTTTGGATTAAAGCGCTGCGTTGACAACAGGATCGCCAAACTTGAAAAACCGGTGGACATGAGCAACATTGCGGTTGACCTAACACCGCCACCCCCGCAGGAAGAGCAACCGCCGCCCCCACCCCCACCGCCGCCCCCTCCTATGGTAGAGATGGTAAAGTTTACTCCGCCGGTAATTAAAGACGATGCCGTGGAGGAGGAGCCTCAAAAACTTCAGGAGCAGGTAACCGATACCAATGTGGGTGAAAAAGATCAGGAAGGTGAAAAGGATCCAATTGCACCACCGGTTGAAACCGGACCCACTGAGCCGGCTCAGCCTGAAATCTTCACCATTGTGGAAGAGAACGCTGAATTTCCGGGCGGAACGGTTGCCATGATGAAGTATATGAAGGACAACACTCAATACCCCGCTATGGCACGTGAAGCCGGCATAAGCGGCAAGTGCTTCCTGAAATTTGTGGTGAATGAAAATGGAGAGATCAGTAATGTGGAAGTACTTAAAGGCGTACCGGGTTGTGGCGACTGTGATCGTGAGGCTGTGCGCGTTGTAAAATCAATGCCGAAATGGAAGCCTGCAAAAATGACCGGACGCTCGGTAAAGTGCTACTTCAACCTCCCCTTTAGCTTTAAGATACAATAACCGTAATACAACTATTAAAAACAAAGCCATAACAAAACCTGTTGTGGCTTTTTTTATCAAGCAGTAACATGAAACCTCTCGGTAATATGGTATCACTTTGGTTTGGAGTTGTAATGGTTGTTGTACTCCTGGCTGGCTCCGTGGCTATTTTGTTCACCGATTTTATGAGTGATCGTTTGCAGGGAAATCGCCGGATCTTTTTTGTGCTCTTGTTGCTGGCGTATTGCGTGTACAGGTCGTACCGCATTTATCAAACAATCAAACAAAGCAGAAATGAAGAGTAACGCCATAAAAAGCCCCTGCTACCATTCGGCTTCTTACACTATGCGGACTATTGTGTTGTTTGTTTGCGCAGGATTAGTACCGTTACAGTTTTCGTGTGGCGATTATTTTAAAAATGATTACAGGGATAATTCACCAACCTCAGGAAGGCTGAAAGTTTATTGCGACGAAGGCATGATGCCACATGTAAAAAACCAATCGCTCACCTTTATGTCTCAGTATCCTAACGCCATCGTAGAATGGTTCGAAGGTACCGAGCACGATGCGGTGATGGCCCTTTATAACGACAGTTGCGAGGCCATTGTAATTTCAAGGCTTTTAAATGAGAAAGAAAAAAATGCGTTTGGGTACAGGCAGTTCGACCCCAAATACTCGGCAGTGGCAAAAAGCGGTGTGGCCATTATCTGCAACTACGAAACCCCGCTTTCCGCACTCTCGCTACAGGCCATCAGAAACCTTGTAACATCTGGGGAAGCGGTAAACGATTCAACCGGCAGAAAAATGGAGCTGCGGGTGCTGTTTGACAGAAACGGATCATCCGTGATGCGTTATATAACCGATTCGGTTATAAAAACCCGGAAGCTTTCATCAAATTGCAGCGCCCTTGCCAGCAGCAGAGAAACGATTAATTACATTGCTACCCATAAGGGGACCCTTGCATTTATAGACTTTGCCTGGTTGAGCGATAAAGATGATTCGCTGTACAAAGCCAATGCAGATAAAATACGATTTGTTGGCATAACGGGTGGAAACGGCCAGTCCGCTGAATACCCCAGCCAAAGCAGCTTTAAAACGGGTACATACCCTTTTACCCGCACGGTTTATGTATATCGCAAAACCGGCGATTTTACGCTTGCCAAAGGGTTTGAAAGTTTTGTTGCCGGGCCCAAAGGGCAGTTGACTTTTTTAAAACAGGGCCTTTTGCCCAACCGCCAGGCCGAGCGGGTTATAGAGGTGAAAATGGAACCACTGGATGTGAACCCATGAAAAGGCTGTTTGGATTATTTGCGATGCTTGTTTTTTTTACTCCGCTCTGTGGACAGCCGGATGTTATCAGAATAAAAAAGGAAGAACCACAAGCGCTTAAAATAAAAGTATCCATGCAGGAAGATATTAATGGAAAATATGATAGAATTCCTGAATATAAGGGTGGAATACCGGCGCTTGGAAAATACCTGAAAGAAAAAATAATCATCCCTGAAATTAAGAACAGTGAGAAGATTATATGTAGAATAAGCGTTAACCTCACCATAAACAAAAATGGAAAAATTGCAAAAGCGGATTTGCTTAGCGGCTGCCTCGCCTGCTCTGTTTGCAACGTCGAAATTATTAAGGCCCTTTATAAAATGCCACATTGGCTTCCGGCCACTATCCACAACAAGCCAGTAAAGTACAAGATGGTACTCAATGTGGTATATGAGGCAGAATCGTGAAAAAATCAAAAAACATCCAAATAAATTGACAAAGGCATCCCATTTGCAAACGCTTAATTAAGTATTTTTAAACTTTTTATAATGCTAATGAAAAAACACTTTTATGCTGCGGTTCTGGCCCTGGCCACTGCTGCGTCTTTTTCGCAAACGCTTCAGGAAATAATCACCAAAACCGAAAACGAAAATTTTGAATCGGCAGCCAGGGATTTTCGTGCCCTGATAGCAAAAGACCCCAATAAAGGCGAATACTATTTTTACTACGGTGAGAATTTTTTTAAGCGTGACGACTCTTTTATTGACAGCGCGAATGTTTTTTACACCAAGGGCAGCGAGGTTAACGCAACGTATCCGCTCAATTATGTAGGCCTGGGTAAGGTTTTACTGTTTAAGGGCAATGTAAACGACGCCAAGACTATGTTCTACAAAGCTGTTACCCTTGGGGCCAACAAAAACGCTGAAGTGTACCGCAAAATAGCTGAAGCCTGGCTTGTAACCGACAACAAAAATCCGGATGAAGCTATAAACTTACTTAACACGGCCATTAAACTCGACCCCAAAAACCCTGAAAACTATATTCTGTTGGGCGATGCCCAACTTGAAAAAAACCCTTCGGATGGCAGCGGACCTATTAAAAACTACAAGATGGCTACATCGCTCAATCCAAAAAGCACTAAAGGCATTTTGCGCGAGGGCAAACTGTATCAGCGCGGCCGTAACTATCAGCTGGCACTTGAAAAATACAAAGAAGCCGAGGCAATTGACCCAAACTTTGCACCGGCCTTTCGCGAAAAGGCAGAGCTTTATTTTTTGTATCAGCAACCTGCCAAATCAATTGAGAACTGGAAAAAATATCTTGAACTCAACAATAGCGATTATGCGCGTTACCGCTTTTTCAGCGCGCTGTATAAAAACAAACAATACAACGACGCTATTAACGAGTACGAAAGCCTCAAGAAAACAAATTATAAAAACGTTTATCTGGAACGTCTGGCCGGGTATAGCTATGAGGAAATAGGAGACAAAACCGATAAAGCAGCATCTACTAAAGGCCTTGAAGCGATAAGCAAATTCTTTAAGGATGCCGGAAGCGATTTTAAATACATAGCCCTTGACTATAAGTATAAAGGATTCCTGATGATTAAGGGGGGAAAAGACACTACCGGCGGAATTGCGGAAATTGAAAAGGCCATTGCCATGGATCCATCCATAGCCGACGACGCTTATGGCAAGCTGGGAAAGATTTTTATGGACACAAAGAATTACGACAAGGCCATTTATTATTATGAGAAAAAGCGCAATGGCGATTACAAAAAGCTGAATATCAACGACTGCTTCGATCTTGGTAAGGCAGGCTACAGCAAAGCCTCGAAGGAAAGCAGGGCGATTAATCAGGAAATAGAGGAACTTAAGAAAAAGAAAAAGCAGGAAACACCAGAGCTGATAGACCGTTCAGCGAAAAATAAAATAATGCTGTTAAAGTCCGACAGTGCGTTTAAGCGCGTCGTACAACTTAATCAGGGGTACATTCTGGGCTACATCTGGCGCGGGCGCGTAAACTCGCTTCTTGATCCAAACGTTGAATCCGACTCAACAAAAACGTATTACGACAAAGCGTTTGAGCTTATGAAGCCAGAAGAACGCGAAGGCACTTACAAAAGCAACGTAATCGAAATACTCGAATATCAGGGATTCTATCATGTAAAAAGGAAAGACGACGTAAAAGCAAAAGAAATCTGGAAAAGAGTTCTGGAGCTTGACCCTGCCAACGAAAAGGCGAAGTTTTATCTCAACCCGCCTAAACCTGCCGCTCCCGCAAAACCGGCAAAGTAAGAAGGCGCTTAAAATACTATAAATTACAGCAAGCAAAACAAAGCTATTGATGTAGCTTTGTTTTGCATTTTATGCGCGACGAGTTGTTATACCAGATAGGGCTTACTTTGATTGACGGTGTTGGCGATGTTAATGCCAAATCGTTGCTGGCCTACTGTGGAAGCGCAAAAGAAGTATTTAAGTATAAGAAGGCGCAGCTTCAGAAAATACCCGGAATAGGCCAAGTGTATGCTGGGTATGTGGCTCAAAGCCGGCATGTTTTAAAGCAGGCGGAGGCAGAGTGCAGGTTTATTGAGAAGTATAAAATAAAACCTCTTTTTTTTACCGATTCGGAGTATCCCTCCCGTCTCAGGTTTTGCACCGACAGTCCGGTAATGTTATATTATAAAGGCACTGCCGACCTTAACGCAGCAAAAATAATTGGCATTGTTGGCACCCGCAGACCAAGCGATTATGGCCGGCAAAAAACACAGGAGCTTGTAAGTGAATTAAGAGAAAGTGGCGCAATGATTGTGAGTGGCCTGGCCTACGGCGTGGATGTAATGGCCCATAAAGCGGCCCTTGATTGTGGACTCGAAACGGTGGGTGTTCTGGCACATGGCCTCGACCGCATTTATCCGCAAAGCCATGATAAGGTGGCCAAAAAAATGCTGAAACAGGGCGGCCTTCTTACCGATTTTATGAGTGGCACCAACCCCGATGCGGTTAATTTTCCAAAACGGAACCGCATTGTGGCCGGGCTTTGCGATGCCCTTGTAGTGATTGAAAGCAAGCGCACCGGAGGTAGTCTCATTACGGCAACTATTGCCAATAGTTATAACAAGGACGTTTTTGCTTTTCCCGGCAAGGCCGGCGATATACTGGCAGAGGGCTGTAACGGTCTGATTAAAAGCAACAGGGCCGCACTTATTGAAAATGCCGCCGACCTTCTGGAAGCCATGCAATGGAATCCAAAACCAAAAAAGGAAAACCCGATTAAACAAATTCCGTTACAAATTAATCTGAACCCTGACGAGAAGAGTGTTTTTGGGGCTTTTGATGGAAAGAGCCAGATGCACATTGATGAAATTTGCCTGGTGGCACAAATGCCGGTGAGCAAAGTTTCGGCGCTGCTGTTACAGCTTGAATTCAGCAATCTGGTTCGCAGTAAACCAGGCAAACAATACGAAAGAATTGGCGCTTGAGCCTAAACGAATCAGAGCCAACTCATTTCTAAAGTTTTACACCACCCATTTCACAGATTTTCTCGAATTCGGCCGGGGTTACTTTTCCAACGCTGAGGCGACCAAGGCGCACCAGGTCCATGGCCTTAAAAAACGGGTCTTTTTTCAAAGTTTCAAGGCTCACGTGCCTTTTAAGCGGTTTATGAGGCGCCACGTCCACCGCTACCCAGGCCTCTTCATTTGTTGTGGGATCCTGGTAGTGCTCTTTAACCAATTTGGCAATACCCACAATATGCTGGCCCTCGTTGCTATGATAGTAAAACAACAAATCACCCTTTTTCATATCCCGCAGGTTATTCCTTGCGGCATAATTACGCACACCGGTCCAGTCGGTTTTTTTATCTTTTACAAGCTGCTCCCAGCTGTAAGCGGAGGGTTCGGATTTAATAAGCCAATAGTTCATAAAACAAGGTGTTCGGATCGGCACCTAATTTAAAGTAAAATGGCGTGTAAACAGGGGTATTGGTAAAAAAATACACCTTAAAAATTCTTGCTAATCCTCAAAAAACCACTACATTTGCACCCGAATTCAAAAAACAAGTAACGTGTTTAGGCAGATGACCAGTAAAATCAAGACTTTCACGAAATTCCCCCTGTTTATAACCTTTATTATCAGCCTTTTTTCATTATCAGCTCATGCCAATGAGCCGGAAGCTCCTGCAAATGAAGGAAAAAAGGAAAAGGTTAATATGGCAGAAGTAGCAATTGAACACGTTCTTGACGCTCATTCCTGGCATCTTTGGGGTGATGAACACCCTGTTTCACTTTCGCTGCCGGTGATTCTTAAAACCGACAACGGGCTGGTTTTCTTTTCATCCGGCGAATTCAAGCATGATACACACGGTAAAACGGTAGTTGAAAAAAACGGAATGCGCTTTGTAAATTTTGAAGAGGATATTTACTACGCGTCAGAAACACCGAATGCCGAAGGACAATATTTGGATATGCACGCCAATGAAAAGGGAAAACACCATCCTGAAAACCTTAAACCGCTCGATTTTTCAATCACCAAAAACGTGGCCCAGTTGTTTTTTACTGCCATTGTACTGATTCTGCTTTTTACATCAGTAGCCCGGGCCTACAAAAAAACAGGCGTTACCTCGGCCCCAAAAGGCAAGCAGTCGTTCCTTGAGCCGCTTATTGTTTTTGTGCGTGATGAAATTGCCAAATCAAATATTGGGGGCGGTAAGCACGAAAAATATGTACCATATCTGTTAACGGTTTTTTTTCTGATTCTGATAAACAACGTTCTTGGCCTAATCCCCGTTAGTTCGAACTTAACCGGAAACATTGCGTTTACCTTTGTATTAGCCGTAATAACCTTTATTGCAACAACATTTAGCGCAAACAAATATTACTGGGGCCACATTTTTATGCCCCCTGCACCCATAGCCCTTTACCCGATACTTATTCCGCTCGAGTTTCTTGGAATATTCACCAAGCCTTTTGCATTGATGATCCGTTTGTTTGCCAACATGACCGCAGGCCACATCATCGTGATAAGTCTGGTAGGCCTTATTTTTACTTTTCAAACGATTGCTGTTGCCCCAATAGCTGTTGGCTTTGCATTGTTTATTGATTTGCTGGAATGCCTGGTGGCGCTTTTACAGGCTTACATTTTCACCTTACTTACCGCTCTTTTCATCGGTTCGGCCATGGTAGATCATCATCATGAAGAGTCGCATGCTGAAGGGGCGAAATCGCATCACTAAAATTATTTTTAATTAGGAATAACCAATAAACAAAACAAACATGACTGGAAGTATCGCAGCAATCGGTGCAGGTCTGGCAGCCATCGGCGCCGGGATCGGTATCGGACAAATTGGCGGACACGCAATGGACGCCATTGCACGTCAGCCTGAAGCTCACGGCAAAATTCAAACCACCATGCTTATTGCAGCAGCCCTTGTTGAAGGTGCTGCTCTGTTCGGCATCGTGGTAGCTTTGCTTTGAAAAAAGAACAAGACTAAACCTTTTACGGTTGGTAAAAGGTTTAGTTTTTTGACAGAACGAAATTAAAAAACACAATATGAAACTGTTTATTTTAGGCTCACTTATCACACCCGGTATCGGTCTTATTTTCTGGACCAGCGTGGTGTTTGTTTTATTGCTGCTTATTCTCAGCAAATTTGCCTGGAAACCAATTCTGAACGCGATTAAGACCCGCGAACAGGGAATTGAAGACGCGCTCGCAAGTGCTGAACGTGCACTTAACGACATGCGCGAGCTTAAATCCAACAACGAACGCATTCTTAATGAAGCGCGCGCCGAGCGGGATGCCATGCTGAAAGAAGCGCGCGAAACCAAAGAAAGCATTATTGCCGAAGCCAAGCAAAAAGCACAGGCCGATGCAGACCGCATTATGACCACTGCCCGTGATCAGATACGAAACGAGAAAAACGCTGCTGTTGCTGAACTTAAGAATCAGGTTGCTCAACTCTCAATAGAGATAGCCGAAAAAATATTGAAATCCGAACTTTCGAACGACGAGAAGCAGAAAACGCTTGTTTCCAATCTGATGAAGGACGTAAATCTTAACTAATATGATAGTTGCCGGTCGTTACGCGAAATCATTGATGGACATTGCTACCGAAACCAACAAGGTGGAGGCGGTAAGGGCAGACATGAAATCGGTTGAAAGCCTCTGCAGGAGCAACCACGATTTTGAGCTTTTTTTGCAAAGCCCGGTTATTAAAACCGACAAAAAAATTGAAGTGTTGAATTCTGTTTTCGGCGGAAAAGTATCTGACGTTTCACTTTCTTTTCTGGCGCTTGTTACAAAACATGGCCGCGAGTCAATCATCAGCCACATAGCTGCTGCCTTTGATGAGCAGTATAAAAAGGATCGTAACATTTTTACGGCGGTAGTTACTTCGGCAAACGGTATTGACGCCGCTACCCGTCAGAAAATGCTCGACCTGCTAAAAACACAACTCAACGGCGAAGTGGAACTGGTGGAAAAAACAGACGCAAGCGTAATAGGCGGATTTATCCTGAAGATGGGCGACAATCAGATTGACCGAAGTGTATCGCGCCAACTGAGTGACATCAAAAAACAATTGACTAATAAAGCATTAAATTAAAATTTATACCAGAGCATCATGGCTGAAATAAAACCTGCAGAAGTATCTGCAATTTTGAGACAACAACTTAGCGGCTTTAAGTCGGAAACCGAACTGGAAGAAACAGGAACTGTGTTACAGGTGGGCGATGGTATTGCCCGTATTTACGGCTTGTCAAAAGTACAGTCGGGCGAACTTATTGAGTTCGAAAGCGGCCTTCAGGCCATCGCGCTTAACCTGGAAGAAGATAATGTGGGCGCGGTATTGCTTGGCTCCAGCGAAGGAATTAAAGAAGGAAGCTCCTGCAAACGCACCAGCCGTATTGCCTCTATTAAAGTAGGTGAAGGCATGTTGGGACGCGTGGTGGATACTCTTGGCCAGCCTATTGATGGCAAAGGACCAATTCAGGGGCCCACTTACGAAATGCCTATTGAGCGCAAAGCCCCTGGGGTTATTTATCGCCAGCCGGTAAACGAACCGCTCCAAACAGGTATTAAAGCGATTGACGCCATGATTCCCATAGGCCGTGGACAGCGTGAGTTAGTGATTGGTGATCGTCAGATTGGAAAAACAGCCGTTTGTATTGATACCATCATCAATCAAAAAGAGTTTTATGCTGCGGGCAAACCCGTATTTTGCATTTACGTCGCTATTGGTCAGAAAGCCTCTACCGTTGCCAACGTGGTGCGTGTGTTAGAAGAAAACGGCGCGATGCCATATACTGTGATCGTTGCCTCTAACGCTGCCGATCCTGCTCCAATGCAGTTCTACGCTCCATTTGCCGGCGCTGCTATCGGTGAATTTTTCCGCGATACCGGCCGTCCTGCCCTGATTGTGTTTGATGACCTTTCAAAACAGGCCGTAGCGTATCGTGAAGTATCGCTGCTGTTGCGCCGTCCTCCCGGACGCGAGGCGTATCCCGGCGATGTATTTTATCTCCACAGCCGTTTGCTTGAGCGTGCAGCCAAGATCAATGCATCCGACGATATTGCAAAAAGCATGAACGACCTTCCTGAGTCGCTGAGGCCACTGGTAAAAGGTGGTGGATCGCTCACGGCCCTCCCGATTATTGAAACACAGGCGGGCGACGTTTCGGCGTATATCCCGACAAACGTGATTTCAATTACTGACGGTCAGATATTCCTTGAGTCGAACCTGTTTAACTCCGGTATCCGTCCGGCCATCAACGTTGGTATCTCTGTATCACGTGTTGGAGGGAATGCACAAATTAAATCAATGAAAAAAGTGGCGGGTACCTTAAAGCTTGACCAGGCGCAGTACCGCGAACTTGAGGCATTCTCTAAATTTGGCTCTGACCTTGATGCCGCTACCAAATCGGTGCTTGATAAGGGATCGCGCAACACCGAAATTTTGAAACAAGGGCAGTTTTCGCCATACCGTGTTGAACAGCAAATTGCCATCATTTACCTTGGCACCAAAAACATGCTCAGGAGTGTTCCTGTAAACAGGGTAAACGAATTTGAAAAGGAATTCCTTGACGCGATGGAACGTAAGCACAAAGCCACGCTGGATGCACTGAAAGCCGGACAATATACCGACGAGATTACCAATACGCTGGAAAGTTGTGCAAACGACCTGTTGGCTAAATATAAGTAACATTAATTTTTTGGTTGATTAAACAAATCAATAAATAGAGAATGCCCAGTTTAAAGGAAGTAAGAAATAAGATCACCTCGGTTGGTTCGACCATGCAGATTACAAGCGCCATGAAAATGGTGAGCGCTGCCAAGTTGAAACGGGCACAGGACGCTGTCGTGCAGATGCGGCCTTATGCCAACAAGCTGAAGGAAATTCTTGCCAATGCAAGCGCCAGCGTGGATGCTTCGGACAACGTTTATGCCCGCAACAATCAGGTGAAAAACATTTTGATAGTTGCGATTTCCTCGAACCGCGGACTGGCCGGAGCATTTAACTCTAACATTATTAAAAAGGTTAACAGCCTTATTCAAAACGAATACAGCGGACTTGATGTAACGGTTTTGCCGGTAGGCAAAAAAGTGCAGGATGCATTCAGGAAAACGCGCTATTTTATTACAGGCCAGGATTTACCGCATCATAATAACGAGTTGTTTGATAAATTAAACTACGACAACGTTGCGCCGGTGGTCGAAAAAATCATTAATGTGTTTGTGACCGGGCAGTTTGATAAAATCGTTCTGGTTTACAATCACTTCCGCAATGCCGCCATGCAGGTGCCTACTGAAGAGCAGTTGCTGCCCATGGTTGCGCCTCAAAATGATGCCAAAAATGCCAGGGCAGTGGACTATATTTTTGAGCCCAGCCAGGAATTTATTGTAAATGAGCTTATTCCGCGCTCGCTTAAAATTCAGTTTTACAAAGCATTGTTAGATTCGGTTGCCAGTGAGCATGGTGCACGCATGACGGCTATGCACAAAGCCACCGACAATGCAAAAGCCATGCAGCGTGAACTTAAGATCACCTACAATAAGGCCCGTCAGGCATCCATCACCAAAGAGATTCTTGAGATCGTTGGTGGCGCCGAAGCACTGAAGGGATAAAGATTCAGCCCCCGAATTCCGGGGGCTTTTTTCTAACATGTAAATCCCAATTGAGCACACCCGCGTATCTAAAAAAACAGGTTAAACGTATATGGCTGTTTTAATATTTCTTATTCTGCATTGGTACCTTTCTCTTTTTGGTCAAACCTTTTTTCTCCATCGCTATTCGGCGCACAAAATGTTTACGATGAGCCGTGGCTGGGAAAAGTTTTTTTATGTCTTTTCCTGGGTTACTCAGGGCTCATCTTACCTTAATGCCCGCGCCTATGCTATTTTGCACCGGATGCACCACGCCTACAGCGACACGGAAAAAGACCCGCACACGCCGCATTTTTTTAAGGATGTGTATCACATGATGCTTCACACACACAAGATTTATAAGGGGGTACTTAACCATACATTTCCGGTGGAGGATAAATTTGACCGGAATTTTCCCGAATACCCCCGTGTTGACAGAATCGCTTCCAGTTGGGCTTCGCGCTTATTTTTTGCCGGGCTTTATATTACTTTTTATATCGTTTTTGCAACGCACTGGTGGATGTTTTTGTTGCTCCCCATTCATTTCCTGATTGGTCCGATACAAGGCGCTATCGTAAACTGGGCAGGGCATAAATACGGTTACAGAAATTTTGATTGCCCTGACAAATCACGCAACACGCTGTTTATTGACTTCCTGCTGATGGGAGAGTTATTTCAAAACAACCATCACCAGGCTGGCTCGCGACCAAATTTTGCTGTTAAGTGGTGGGAGATAGACCCAGGTTATCCCATTATGCTTTTATTCGAAAAGCTCGGGATTATCAAAATGGCCCGCTCGTAATCAACGCTTTTTGTAAACTCCAAATGTAAAGTCACTTTTTCGGCCTGAAACGAAGGCTTCATCAGCCGTCAATAAACTATTCAACAACGAAAGCGTTTGTGGGGAGTTGTCACAAAAGTGATGCGCTATCCCTTTTAATAAAGGATGTATGATATTACCGCCAAGTTTTTTTTCTTCAAGCGTTTCAAAATTCTGGTTAAGCACATCAAGAATAGATTCAGAATCGGGGGCCTCTGTTGGGTCGGCAAGACGCATTCTTAAAATGCCGGGACTGTAAACTTTCTTTTTGGTTTTACGGCTGCTGTACCATGTT
Source organism: uncultured Bacteroidota bacterium (assembly GCA_937868675.1). Lineage (GTDB taxonomy): Bacteria > Bacteroidota > Bacteroidia > B-17B0 > Aurantibacillaceae > Aurantibacillus. Next base: position 25,604 of record CALMNJ010000032.1, read on the forward strand.
TTTTTGTTGGATGGAATTTTTTTAAGCAAGGTATTTATTTCTGCCAGTTGTTCATCCGTCCATTGCAGCCTGTTAGGCCCCGTATATTCATGAATAATAAGCAAGCCTCCATGTTTAAGTATTGGCATCACTTTTTCCAAAATAATTTTATTTGTGTTTTTAAAATGATGAAGACTTGAATGGAACAGAACGACATCAAAAGCCAGGGGCTCAAAAACCTCGGTTTCAAAATCGCCTATTTCATAAACGATGTTAGAACAGCCATGTGACTCGGCCTCCTGTTTAGCAAGCGCCAGTTGTTTTTCTGAAACATCAATACCAGTAATGGATGAGAAACAACCACTTTTACTGAAGGCTCTTTCGTGATCGCTGTTTCCGCAGCCCACCGAGAGCATTTCTAATCTGCTACGCCCATTTAAATATTTTTCAGAAACATAAGTTTCGTATTCCAGATCTGCGTTACCCGTGCATAGATAATTCCAGTGTTTTTGGACAACGGGTATAATCCAGAAATCCGTTACGGATCGGTCAAATAAATCCCATTTTGAAACAAGGCCTTTTTTCTGAGTAATGGAAAGCGAAAACAAAACTTTCAGGCCCTTTATCCGGATGAGATGGTAAAGATCAATAACGTCGCCCACTGAAAAATAATTTAAGGAACGGCCCATTATTAATTACGTTCGGTTTGAAATTTTGAGTAGCCAGCCAAAACCATACGTTTTGACAAGTTTGTTATACACCGCTTTAATTTTTGAGTCTGACCTGAATTCTGAATGTTGCCTTGTTGGCGCATTCATAAGCCCTACAAATACCTCATCACTTATCCCAAGCTTTTTCAGAACAAACATTTTATCAAGACAGGCGGTCTCTGCGGGAGCATTTTGGTTTTCAATAATATCAAGTGCTTCCTGGCGGGTAAGCTGGCCATTGCAAATAAGTGCAGACAGATGGGCGCGCCGGATATCAACCTTGAACTTTACGGGAAGAATGTAGCGTTGGTAAAATCTTGTATATATAGTCTCACCGTGTTTGACCGGATGCTCCCTCCAGCCCAGGTTCTTTATGAGTGTTGCTTTAGCCTGTTCCCTGTCATAATCAAAGTAATTAAGTAAAAAAACATTTTCAATGCGGAGCAGGTTATAGTAATAAAATTTTTTCCAAAGGGTCATGGTTGGCAGACGATTGAGCGAGCGACCACTGCCAAACTTCTTGTATATATCAAGCATATTGGTGGTGTCACCTTTGTTGTGAATCCAGCAATCAGGCATAATGCCTTCGGAGGTGTAATTGTTGCCCGTTAAAATATACCGTACCCCAAGCTTGCTGGCCATTTTATATAATGCGGCAAGGTAATAGTGATCGGTAGGGAACTCCATATCTATAACACCCGCTTTAAGATAGGCAAGTTGCAGATCGCTGAACTGCTCCCAGTTGAGCACAAGTGTTTCTAGTTTAACATTTAGTTTTCGCGTTAAAGTTTCGATGTTATATACGGACGTTTCGGTGTTCCAGCCTGTATCCACATGAACAGCTATGGGATTAAGGCCAAGCGTTACGGCTTTGTATAAAAGAAATGAGCTATCAAGGCCCCCACTTACACCAACAATACAATGGTTTTTACTGCCGGCCGGTTTAAGTTTTTTGAGTAGTGCGTTTAACTGGGATTCATTTTTTAATACGCTGTGTTTTTTTGATATGTGCGCAGTGCAGTAATTACACACACCGTGTTCGTCAAAGCGTATATCAGCTACGGAGTCATCCAGTATACACCGGGTACATATCATTGAGCCGGATAACGCATTGCCGCCCAAGGTTATTGTGTTGGAGTGATGCAAAGGCATGTTACCTGATGTCTTTCTCCATGAAGACATTAATCAAAAAGTGTTACCTGATTAGAGCCATTCAGTGCTTTTTTATAAACCGCAAGCGCCCTGTTGCGCGAAGCGCCATGGTCAACCATTGGCATAGGATAGTTTTGAGTGCCATATTCGGGCACCCATTTTTTTATGTATTTAAATTCCGGATCGAACTTCTTTTGTTGTTCGGTGGGATTAAATATCCTGAAATAAGGCGCCGCATCACAACCGCCGCTGGAGGCCCACTGCCAGCCACCGTTGTTGGCACTCAGATCAAAGTCGTTGAGTTTTTGTGCAAAATAAGCTTCGCCCCAGCGCCAGTCAATTAGGAGGTCTTTTATTAAAAAACTGCTCACAATCATTCGCACCCGGTTGTGCATATAACCGGTTGTGTTAAGTTCCCGCATGCCAGCGTCCACAATCGGAAAACCGGTATCGCCCTCGCACCATTTCCTGAATTCGGCCTCGTTATTTCGCCACTCAATACGGTCGTATTCTTTTTTGAACGACGCCGAAACAACATGCGGAAAGTGCCACAGGATCATCATATAAAAATCGCGCCAAATAAGCTCGTTGAGCCAGGTTTCACTTTGGTTAATCGCATGTTTTACGAGGGCACGTATGCTGATTGTGCCAAATCTAAGATGAATGCTCAGGCGGCTCGTGCCTTTTACTGAAGGGTAATCGCGTTGCTGCGAATAATGCCGTAATAAGGCAGTATCGGGCAAATCGAAAAAAAAAAAAATTAGGTCCGTTTTTCTGAACCCGATTTCTTCCAGTGACGGAATTAAAAGCGGCGTGATTTTTATGAAAGATGAAAAATGTTTGTTTGCCGGATAGGACGTGTAATGAACAGGAGTGAGCGCCTTTTTCCATTTGCGGCTGTAGGGGGTAAAAACAGTATATGGCAAGCCATCGTCTTTAACGACTTCATTTTTCTCGAAAATGCACTGGTCTTTGTAAATGAACAAGGGAATTTTTTTTGACGAAAGAAATCTTTCGATTTCCTTATCGCGTTCCTGAGCCTGGGGTTCGTAATCGCCATTCGCATAAACTTTAGTAACCCGGTAGATGGCGCAAAATTCGGTAAAAGCCTTCAGTGGCGTATTGTACACGCAATGGAGCGAGCTTTCTAAGGCATTTAATTTATGCTGAAGCCGCATCAAAGCCTGATGAATAAAATCAACGCGCCGGTCGTTTTTGTTTTCCAGTTTATCCAGAATAGTCCTGTCGAATATAAAAACAGGCAATACGCTTTCGTTTTCCTTTAAAGCATGGTAAAGGCCGGCATTATCTTCCAGGCGCAAATCGCGCCGAAACCAAAATAGTGCAACCGTTGATTTCATGGCCTGACTAAGCTAAGAAAAAGCATTTAATGGATGTTTGTAAAACATAATAATTTTTGAATTTCAGTGCCTGTGGGCTAAAGACAGAATCTTAATTTCACCGGCAAAAATCAAAAGCACCATGTCTGCACATTTAAGCGAACAGGAAGAACTGAGAAGGCAAAAACTAAACGAGCTCAGGAATCTGGGAATTGATCCGTATCCGGCGGATGAATTTAAAACCAATGCCAGCGCAGCCGATATAAAGGCCAATTATGAGCGCGACAAGCTTAACTATAAGGACATTTCAATAGCCGGACGCATTATGAGCATACGTGATATGGGTAAGGCCTGTTTTGCAGTAATACAGGACGCTACAGGCCGCATCCAGATATATGTGCGCAAAGACGACATTTGTCAGGGCGAAGACAAAACACTGTACGACACCGTTTGGAAAAAACTAATTGATATCGGGGACATTGTAGGCTTGCAGGGCTTTGTATTTACAACCAAGACTGGCGAAATTTCGCTGCACGTTACTACATTGAAGCTCCTGTCCAAGTCGCTTCGGCCCCTGCCCATTGTTAAAACCGATGAGAGTGGAAAATCATTTGATGAAGTAAGTGACCCTGAATTCAGATTCCGCCAGCGCTATGTAGACCTGATTATAAACCCACATGTGCGCGAAACATTTCTGAAACGCACACAGATTATTAATTCCATCCGCACCACACTTAACAATGCTGGCCTGCTGGAGGTGGAAACCCCTATTTTGCAAAGCATACCCGGCGGAGCTGCTGCACGGCCATTTATTACTCACCATAACGCGCTTAATATTCCGCTTTACCTGCGCATTGCGAATGAACTATACCTTAAGCGTCTTATTGTAGGAGGCTTTGAGGGTGTTTATGAATTTGCAAAGGATTTCAGGAATGAAGGTATGGACCGCACGCATAATCCTGAGTTTACCGTGCTTGAATTTTATGTGGCCTATAAGGATTACAATTGGATGATGTCGTTTACCGAACGGCTTCTTGAGAAGGTAGCCAACGATCTTTATGGAACAACCGAAGTAAAAATCGGAGACACCATTATTGATTTTAAAGCCCCATACAAGCGCATCAGTATGTATGATGCCATTAAAGAGCATACGGGGATTGATATAAGTTCAATGAATGAGGAAGAGCTGCGGGGTGTTTGCAGGCAACTGGGGATTCATGTTGATAACAGCATGGGCAAAGGCAAGCTCATTGATGAAATATTTGGCGGAAAGTGCGAAGGGCATTATGTGCAGCCAACATTCATTATTGATTATCCGGTTGAAATGAGCCCCCTTACAAAAAAGCATCGCCGTGTTGAAGGGCTTGTAGAGCGATTTGAGCTGATGGTAAATGGAAAAGAAATTGCCAATGCATACAGCGAGCTGAATGATCCTATTGACCAGCGCGAACGTTTTGAGGATCAGCTCAGGCTTCAGGAACGTGGCGATGATGAGGCCATGTTTATTGACCATGATTTTTTAAGGGCGCTGGAATATGGAATGCCGCCAACCTCAGGAATTGGTATAGGGATTGATCGCCTCACCATGCTGCTTACCAACAACGCCAGCATTCAGGAGGTGTTGTTTTTCCCGCAAATGCGACCCGAAATAAAACAGATGGGTCAGGAAGAACAACCCTGACGCAACTGGCGCAGGGAGGCGGTTAGCTCGGGTAAATATTTCTGAACGCAGGACTTATTTGTTAACTACTTCCCTCATTGCTCAGCCGGAGTTTTTTTTATTTAATTATATTTACGGGATTAACACCGCACGTTCGCTGCGCCATTAAAATACTTGTTTTTATTGCCCTGTCGGGCTTTCTTCTGGTTTCATGCGGTGAACCACAAAAACCGGTGGTTAAGGAGAAGCCGCGGGTCTTCCCGGGGTACCATTTATTGCTGGATGAAATTATACGTTCAAAAAGTGGAATATTCAGGGGCCTTGAGCTAAACACAAACTCTGCTAAGATTAAAACGGTGGAGAGCGGAACGCCGGAAGAAAATACCCCTGAAAAACTGTACTATGAATACAAGGCCGATTCGGTTACCAATTACTCAATAGAGTACACGCTGAATAACGACAGCCTGGAAGAAATTAATGTGCAGATAAACACCGATGATCTGGAACTTAGCTCGTATCTGTTTTGTGACTTTAAGGATTATTATGCCAATAAGCTCCCAAATCCTAAGGAAGACAAGGGCTATGTAGTGTATAATTGTTTCGAAGGGCAACGTAAGCCCTTTGTTGTTTCGCTGAGTGATAATTCGAGCCTCACCAAAGGCATAATAAACATGGTGATATATAAAGACAAATGAGTTTGAAAAAGTTAACCAGAACGAATAATTTCTATTTTTACAACAATTAAAAAATAATTATGGGAAAAGGAGACAAAAAAAGCAAACGGGGCAAAATTCACATCGGAACATCCGGCGTTCGCCGCCCTAAAAGGAAAAAGGCTAAAAAAGGCGAAGTTAAAACCGAAGCCAAACCTGTTGCTAAAAAGCCGGCCAGGAAAGCCGCAAAATAAGCCTGACAAACTGAAAGCTGCCACCAAAGGGCGGCTTTTTTTTAATTATGGACTTGGAACAATTTAATAGCCGGGCGCAGGCCGCGAAAAAAAAGAACCAGGTGTTTTTTGCCCGGATAAAAAAACAGCCACCAAAAGATCTGGATTCACTTTTTCATGAGGCGCACGAAGTGGTTTTTAATAACACCGACTGCCTGGGTTGCGCGAATTGTTGTAAAACCACCTCACCCATTTTTTATCAGAAGGACATTGAGCGCGCCGCCAAAGCGCTTAAAATTAAAGCAGGCGACTTTCTGAAAACCTTTCTTTTTATGGATGAGGATGGTGATTTTGTTTTGCATACGACGCCGTGCCCCTTCCTAAACGCGGATAATACGTGTAGAATTTATGATAGCAGACCCGATGCATGTAGGGAATACCCCCATACCAACAGAAAAAAAATGGCAAAGATACTGGACCTTACATACCGCAACACGCTTGTATGCCCGGCTGTACTGGAGATTGTTGAACGAATAAAAAAAGCAGATTATTAGTTTCGCGTGGCAAGAATTCGGGCCACGTATTTTCCTATCACATCAAACTCAAGGTTTACAACCGAACCCACTGCAATATTCTTAAAGTTTGTGTGCTCAAGCGTGTATGGGATAATACATACCGAAAATGATTCTGGCTCTGACTGAACCACAGTGAGACTTACGCCATTTACAGTGATGCTTCCTTTTTCAACGGTAACGTTTTTTTCGTTTTTGTGATGCTCAAAAACAAACTCCCAGCTGCCCTTGAGGTCTTTTACCTCGCGGCAAACCGCAGTAGTATCAACGTGGCCTTGTACAATATGACCGTCAAACCTTCCGGTGGCGGGCATGCATCGTTCAAGATTAACAACATCGCCAACCTTGAGCTTACCAAGATTGCTTCGTTTTAGCGTTTCGTCAATGGCAGTAACAGTGTAAGTATTCCCTGAAATGCTTACAACCGTAAGGCATACCCCGTTATGGGCAACACTCTGATCTATCTTAAGCTCATGAGTAATCGGAGAGGAAAAGGTAAAATGGACATTACTGTTTTCCTGTACAATGGTTTCTACATGCGCGAGTGTTTCGATGATACCGGTAAACATGGTTATTCCTTTAAAAGGTTTTTGATAAAGAATTCGATGCTTTGCTTAAAGTTTCCGTACTCAGCGCCCGTTGCAGGACCACTGAAACCGGTATGAACCTTTACAATCTGGTGTTTTTTGTTCAGGAAAATGCTGGTAGGAAAGGCAGCAACCCTGTCAAGCATTGGGAAGGTTTCGGAGGCTTTGTTTTTATTGTCCTTAAGGGTAATGGCAATATCGTAGGTCATTTTAAGCCGCGTTTTCATGCGCTCCACCTGTTTACGGGCCGTTGACAGATTATCTGCCTTTTCAAAGGCTACCGCAATAATTTCAAGCCCCTGCCCTTTGTATTGTTCGTAAAGGCCCGAATAATAAATACTTTCGTCCATGCAGTTCGGACACCAGCTACCCATTACCTGAATAATTACGGCTTTATTCTCGTATTTTTTATCACTAAGCGAAACGGGTGTATTACTCAGCGAAGGAAAACTAAAATTTGGTTTGGTATTGTAATCAATCACTTTAGCAATCTCGCCGGCATCGCGCAGCTTAAACGACTCATTTTTTACGGCCTTCCAGTCTTCCTGCCAGTGCGCTCCGCTATAAAATGTTCCGTTCACGATTTCACCATCTTTGTATTCGGCGGTAAAAAGAAAGGCATGACTGCCATCAAAACATGATAAATAAAGGCGGTTCTTGTTTTGTATTCCGTCAAGGTAACGATAGTCGCCGGTTTCAGTTAAAAAGGTACCGGTAACAAATTCCGTTTGTTCAACGTGGTGAAATATACCTACCGCTTTTGATTCATCAGGTTTGCCCGGGGAAAATGTGGCTTCCCATTTGCCCTCGAAGGAAGGATCAGGATTTCCGGGTTGAAAAAGAAAACGGTCGGCGGGCGACAACAAAAAACGGTCTTTTATATTGTACGAGGCCGTGAACTTAATAACGTTTTGTGAAGTCCGGTAATGATTAATCCAAACGCCTTCGAGGTTGCCGTTTATCTGCCGCGTCCTGAATTCAGTATCAAACACCGGCATTTTGAAATTTACTGAATCACCTTTTAGTACGATCTCATCCACCACGATGGTCTCGTCGGCGTTACGAATAAGAATCAGTGGTTTTTTTTTGTTGTACTTTACTTCGAAAATAAATGGAAGATTTGTGGTTTCATTCAATGCCAGCACACCACGATAAACGCCGGCTTTTGGTTTTTGAGCTGTAGAGTTGGTGCTTAATAGCAAGAACGCAAAAACAATTATGGAATAATGGCGCATTTATTTTTTGTGACTATAAGCCACCAGGTTCGCAATCCGATATAAAATTCTTGCCGCAACGTTGGCGTCCCAGTCTCCACCGTCTTTGCCCGGGCTTACTTCATTAAGGTCGAAGGCAATTATCTGCCGCCCGCTTTTTACAATTTTTTCGATTAAAAAAAGCACCTGTTCAGTCTCAAAGCCTCCGGACACTGGCGTTCCTGTGTTAGGACATAGTTTTGGGTCAAGGCCGTCAATGTCAAAACTCAGGTATATTTTCTGAGGTAGTTCAGCGATGATCCGGTTGCAAATGCGATCCCAACTGTCGCCATTATACTGGGCATATTTTATATCGCGGTCAAAAAATGTTCTTATCCGCCCGTTGTTGTTTTGTATTAAGGTTAATTCTTCTTCGCAATAATCACGTATGCCCACCTGCACCAGTTTTTGTACCTCTTCTATTTTAAGAGCATTGAACATAATGGAGGCATGCGAAAACTCGAAACCCTCGTAAGCGTTGCGCAAATCGGCATGTGCATCCAACTGAAGAATACAGAAGTCGCCGAATTTTTCGGCCAGCGCCTGCATCATGCCAAGCGGAGTGGAGTGGTCGCCGCCTATGAGACCAACGACTTTATCTTTATTTAAAAAATGAAGCACGCGTTGTTTGACCCAATTATTCAGCCAAAGGCACTCTTCGCGGATTTCGGAAGAAATTTTTTTAAGATCCGGCCTCTCAGGGCTGGCGCCATTTGCCAGTGCGTCTATATAATCCTCTGCGTCCTGTCTTGCCTTATCACTTCTGGCGTGAATTTCTTCGCTTATTTCATCCATGCCAATGCCTTTTTTCCATGCATCTTTTACAATCGGGTCGTAAAGGTCAACCTGATAGCTGGCATCCAAAATGGCTTTCGGGCCATTGGCAGTGCCACCGCCGTAACTAACGGTAACCTCCCAGGGCACAGGTATTAAAACGGTTTCACACTCATCTGGTGTAAATGGCAGACCATACATGCCGTCGTTCAGTTGCCCGATTCCGTTGGCATCAAAATTTTTGATCTTGGTTTCTTTGCTCATGTCAATTAAACAGGCAACCCTGTTGAACCCATAAATTTATGGCTTTTACCTGAAATAAATCGAGTGCTTTTATGACCCTGGGAGTATTAAGCACTGGCGGTGAAATAGTTGCTATGGCGCAAGTCGCGCCATTTGCCAGCTGCCTTCAGGAGTTTGGTAATACGATATGCGGTCATGGAGACGACTTTTACGGCCCTGCCAAAACTCGTAATAATTGGCCTCAAGCATCCAACCTCCCCAGTAATGAGGGCGGGGAACATCTTTTCCTTCAAATTCCTTCTCAAAATGTTCTACGCGCTCCTCCAGTTCTTTTCGGGAATTAAGCGCCGAACTTTGATTTGAGGCCCAGGCACCTATTTGTGATTCGCGGGGCCTGGAGCGAAAGTAATTATCGCTTAGATCAGAAGCGGCGATTTTTACGACGCCTTCAATACGGATTTGTCTTTCCAGTGCCGGCCAGAAAAAATTAAGACAGGCATTTGGATTTTGGTTTAATTGTTGGGCCTTGCGGGAGGTGTAGTTGCCGTAAAACCAAAAATTTCCGGCTTCAAACTCTCTTAGATAAACCACTCGTGTGGAGGGTTTATTATTTGCCACGGTACTCAGCGTCATGGCTTGCAACTCCGGAACCTTAGCTTCAACGGCTTGTTTCAGCCACGCCTGAAACTGCAAAAATGGATTTTTTTCCACCGTCTCATCATCTAGTGTTCCACGCATAAAATCTTCGCGAAGCTGCGCAATATGTTTGTTGAGATCCTCCATCCGTACAAAGATAACGCTTCAAGGGACATGATAGAGTGGTGACTGAGGGCGATTTGGAGCGAACCCGGATTTTTCTAAAGCCGGTAGCGTATCTGATGTGTTATGCGAAAAATTCAGGCTGGCAAATCATCTTGATTTTTTGTTCCAACCACACAAGCCTGCTGTTTGCTCCACTGGAGCAAATTTCTCATCCAATGAAAAAGAAAGCACTATAAATTGAGTCTGGCCTTTTGAGGAAGTTATGTCACTGTTCCAATACTTCGAAGCTCTGCTAAGAGGTGTTCTATTTAAAAAATCAGGTTTCTCCGGCTCGGAAGTTCATGTGGCTCTATGGTTTGCAGCTGAACAATTTCTTCAATCTTCTTGAGCCTCTCGGCAATCTTAAATTGCACATGGTGAAGGTCTTCACCTTTCAGCAAAAGAAAAAAATCAGTTTTCGGGAGTTCTTTAATAAGCTTAACGGTTTCTTGTACATCGTGGCCCGAAAAAAGGCCGGCATTCTCGTTTACCGGAACGCTGCTTGGCTCCTCAAAATTACTGTTGTTTGGAATAAAAAAATACTCGAGCCGCAGCTCTTCATCACTGAAACGGTATAGCGAAAAACGAAACACTTTGCTGTCTTTAAGGCTAAAGGGCAGATAATCGCTTAAAAACAGGTTAATGCCCACGGCATCGTTGATCAGGCTTACCATCCGATATTGACTCTCGGAGCTCGTAATGCCAAGCAAAACAAAGTCGAAGTCGTCGTCGCCCGTATTTAAAATGTGTTTAGCCAAGCTCTTTTTGCAGTTCTTCCAAAGTTAACTGCGCCGCTTTTTGTTCGGCTACCCGTTTACTAAAATTTTCGAACCGCGTGTAAGACTTGCCGTTAATGATAACCTGCACTACAAATAACTTATTGCTGCCATGTCGCTCTTCGCTGATGAGCTTGTACTCAAGACTTAATTTATTTTTCTGGCAAAAAATCTGGAGCTGGCTCTTGTAATCAAGGTTTGTGTTTATCAGCTCGTCCAGATCCAAATGCAGCTTAATGATTTTATTGATCACAAACTTGCGGGCGGTATTATAGCCCATGTCAAGATATATGGCACCGATAAAGGCTTCAAAAGCGTCGCCGTAAGCGCTCGAACGCGTTTTTTCATCTTTGGTTAAGCTGGCCTTCAAAAGCTGGTTAAAACCAAATTTTAAGGCCAGATCCCGTAAGCTCTGACCATTGACAATTCTGCTCCTTAGTTGTGTAAGAAAGCCCTCGTCTTTGTATGGGAACATCTTGAAAAGGTATTCAGCAATGATGGCCCCCAGCACCGCGTCGCCCAAAAACTCGAGCCGCTCATTACTTACCGGTGTACCACTACGCATTGCCGATACCGAACTATGTAAAAAAGCCTGATGATAAAGCCCAAGATTGCGGGGAGTGAAACCGGTGGTGACTTTAACCCAGTGTTTAAATTCTTTATCGCTTTTTGTGTTTGTAGCCCCAAGCAGCGATAATAGTTTTTTCAGCGCCAAAGCAGTATCAGGAATTGAATTTTTTAATCACAACGGCAGCGTTGTGACCGCCAAAACCAAAGGTGTTGCTGATCGCAATGTTCACCTCGCGCTTTTGCATCGCATTAAGCGTGAGATTAAGGCGGGGGTCTATTTCAGGATCTACAGTAGTGTGATTAATAGTAGGGGGAATAGTATTGTTTTTAATGGCCAGTATGGTGGCGATGCCCTCTATGGCGCCTGCAGCACCAAGCAAATGGCCCGTCATGCTTTTTGTTGAGCTTATATTCAGCCTGTAAGCATGTTCGCCAAAAACATTTACAATGGCTTTTAATTCGGCTACATCGCCTAACGGGGTGCTGGTTCCGTGCGTATTGATGTAATCAACTTCGGATGGGGTTATACCTGCATCTTTCAATGCGCGGCTCATAACCAGCGTAGCACCCAGGCCCTCAGGGTGCGGCGCTGTAATGTGATGAGCATCCGCGCTCATACCGCCACCAATAATTTCGGCATATATTTTGGCACCGCGGGCCAGCGCATGTTCAAGCTCCTCAAGGATTATAGCGCCGCCACCTTCGCCCAGCACAAAACCATCGCGGTCTTTATCGTAAGGGCGTGATGCCTTTGAAGGTTCTTCGTTGCGGGTACTCATGGCCTGGCAGGCATTAAACCCACCCATACCACTTTCGTTAATCGCAGCCTCACTGCCGCCAGCAACAATCGCATTGGCCTTACCCAAACGAATATAGTTGTAGGCATCAATGAGCGCGTTGGTTGACGAGGCACATGCTGAAACTGTAGCGAAGTTTGGCCCCCTGAAACCAAAACGCATCGAAATGTGCCCGGCACAAATGTCGGCAATCATTTTAGGGATGAAGAATGGATTGAAGCGCGGGGTTCCATCGCCTTTCGCAAAGGCAAAAGTTTCATTTTGAAATGTGTCCAGACCACCTATGCCACTGCCCCAGATAACGCCAATCTCGTTTCTGTCAATGCCTTCAGCCTCCAGGCCACTGTCGGCAACAGCCTGAGCACTGGCCGCAATACCGTACCAGGAATAAGCATCAAGCTTGCGGGCTTCTTTTTTATCAAAATAATCTTCCGGATTAAAACCCTTTACCTCGCAGGCAAAGCGGGTCTTAAATTTGGATGCGTCAAAACGAGTAATAGGTGCAGCACCGCTTACGCCATTAATCAGGTTAGTCCAATAGTCGTTCACGCTATTGCCTAACGGGGTCACAGCACCGAGTCCTGTAACTACTACACGTTTTAACTGCATGTGGGAATTTAGTTTTTAGCGTTGGCCTCAATGTAAGAGATAGCATCGCCTACTGTGCTTATTTTTTCAGCCTGTTCGTCTGGAATGGCAATATTGAACTCCTTTTCAAATTCCATGATAAGCTCAACAGTGTCAAGAGAGTCAGCGCCAAGATCGTTGGTAAAGCTGGCTGTTGGGGTTACTTCTTTTTCATCAACGCCTAATTTATCAACGATGATTGATTTTACTTTGTTTGCAATGTCAGACATTATTTTTAGATTTAAAAATTTGCCACAAAAATAAAAATATCGGTGCTAAAACAAAACTTTAACTACAGAATT
>CALMNJ010000033.1 GCA_937868675.1 uncultured Bacteroidota bacterium
TTCCTTGTACTCGAGTCCTTCCACCAATAAGTGCAGCACTTCCTTTTCACGATCTGTAAGGCTGAAATCATTTTTTTGTTCTTTGGCATCCACGGCATTAGGCTCAAGTGTGGCATTCATAAGCAGGTTTAATGCCCGCCTGGCAATGCTCGGAGACATAGGCGCACCGTTGTTGTTGAGCAAATCCACAATGGCTTCTTTAATTTTTTCAATGGGTTCGTCTTTTAACAGGTAACCACCTGCGCCTGCTTTAATGGCGCTAAATATTTTTTCGTCTTCGTCAAATATAGTCAGCATAAGGTATTGAGAATGGGGATACCGTTCTTTTCCCCGCGCGACAGCCTCTATGCCGTTCATGACAGGCATATCAATATCCATCAATATCACATGCGGCTCCACTGATTTGCGTACCTGCATCATTTTTTCCAGAAAGTCCTTTCCATTTTCAGCTGTAAATAACACACGGTAGTCTTCAAAAGCATTTAAACGTTCTGCTAACGCGGCGCGAAGTGATTTTTTATCGTCCACTATGGCAATGTATTTCATCTGTTTGGTTTTCATCAAAATTGCCTTCTATTATCAATGCGTAAAATAGTGCATTTATACTATCAATGTGTAGCTGGTTCCCTTGCCGGGTGACGTTTTTAGGGCGAGTTGAATGTTTGCCTCCGCAGCACGGCTTTTTAAATTTGTCAGACCAAAGCCTTCGTTTTCCGTTTTTTCCGGATCAAAACCTTTGCCATTATCCATTATTTCAATTGTCACCCTCTCGGTGGCACTTACAACAATTCTTAACTCGGTTGCCTGCGCATGTTTAAAGACGTTATTAACTATTTCCTGGCAAATACGGTAAAGGTTCAATCCCACGAGCGAGTTTAAGCATTGTTCTGAGGTAAAATTTTCTTTGAACTCCACCTGTGTCGGATTATTTCTGAAAATTTCACGAACATATACTTTTAACTTATCCGAAAAATCATAAAGGGTAATGGCCTCATCGCTTATGGCCCAGATTGTTTCGCGAAGATTTCTTATTACGGTCCTTACCGATTCGTTAATATGTTGAGTGATCTCCGCCCGTTGTTCACCGGTTTTAGCGTTAATTCCATCAAGGGAATACAACACATACGACAACTGCCCGCCCACATTATCGTGCAGATCCCGCTAAATGCGTACTTTTTCTTTCTGTAAAGCCTGTGAAGTTTCGAGTTCTTTCTGTTTCTTTTTATAA
>CALMNJ010000034.1 GCA_937868675.1 uncultured Bacteroidota bacterium
AAGTATCGGCATTGTGCGCATCCATATAGCGCAGGTAATACCAGCTGCTGCCAGCCCAGCCAGGCATGGTAGTTGTTTCAATAGGATACCCATCACTCGTGCTTACTACTTTTTGAATCTTTTCATCCCAGCCCCATTCTTCAGCACGACCCAAAGGCGGTTCGCCGGTTTCTGTTGGCAAAAACTTGTCTACTTCTGGTAGCACCAATGGCAATTCGCTTTCGGGCAAGGCGCAAGGGATTCCATCTTTATAATAAATGGGAATAGGCTCGCCCCAATAACGCTGGCGGCCAAACACCGCATCGCGTAAGCGGTAGTTTATTTGTCCTTTTCCCAATCCTTGCTTTTCAATTTCTTCAATGGCTTTTTTAATGGCCGCTTTTACTTCCAGTCCGTTTAAAAAGCCTGAGTTAATGCATGTGCCTTCTTTCTCGTCCCAGCTGGCTTTTTCAAAATCGTGTTCAGCCGGTGGCACAATCACCGGCGGTTTTTCCAAACCAAAGTGTGTGGCAAAGCGGTAGTCGCGCTCATCGTGAGCAGGCACTGCCATCACAGCACCGGTTCCATAACCGGCCAGCACATAATCGCCTACCCACACGGGTATGGCTTTGCCCGAAAAAGGATGCGCTGCATAAGCGCCGGTAAACACGCCGCTTACTTTGGTAACATCGGCCTGCCGCTCGCGCTCGCTGCGGTTTTTGGCTTTCGTTACGTAGTCCTCCACCGCCGCCTTTTGTTCGGGCGCGGTAATTTTTGCCACCAGTTCATGCTCGGGCGCCAGGGTTACAAAGCTAACGCCAAACACCGTGTCGGGCCGGGTTGTAAATACTTCAATGTGCTCGTTTACATGCGGGTCTTTCAGTTTAAATTTAATAGATGTGCCTTCGCTTCTGCCAATCCAATAGCGCTGCGATTCCTTTAAGCTTTCAGGCCAGTCAATGGTGTTTAGCCCATCCAGCAGGCGCTGTGCGTAAGCGGTTATGCGCATGCTCCATTGTTTCATCAGTTTGCGTTCAACCGGGTGGCCGCCGCGCTCGCTCACGCCGTCTTTCACTTCATCGTTGGCCAGCACCGTGCCAAGGGCCGGGCACCAGTTCACGTAGGCTTCGCCCAGATAAGCAATGCGGTACCGCATCAGCTTATCCGATTTTTCTTTTTCAGAAAACCCCTTCCAGTCGGCCGATGTAAACGGCGTTGTTTCTTCGTCGCAAACGGCATTTACGTTGGCGTTGCCGTTTTTCTCAAATTCCGCAATCAGGGCGTCAATGTGTTCGGCTCTATCGCTGGTTTTATTGTACCAGCTGTTAAACAGCTGAATAAAAATCCATTGTGTCCATTTATAATATTCCGGGTCGCTGGTGCGCACTTCGCGATCCCAGTCAAAACTAAAACCAATTTTATCCAGCTGCTCGCGGTAGCGGGCAATGTTTTGTTCGGTGGTAACGGCGGGGTGTTGCCCGGTTTGTATGGCGTATTGTTCGGCCGGTAAACCAAAGGAGTCGTAGCCCATGGGGTGCAGCACATTAAACCCCTGGTGGCGTTTGTAGCGCGCCATGATGTCGGAAGCGATGTATCCGAGGGGATGCCCAACGTGAAGGCCTGCACCGCTGGGGTACGGAAACATGTCGAGCACATAGTATTTTGGTTTGTGTGAGTTGCTTTCGGTTTTAAAGGTTTTGTTTTTGGCCCATTCGTTTTGCCATTTCCGCTCAATCTCTCTGAAATTGTAGTCCATACGTATTTAAAAACTCCTAAAGATACAAAATTTAAAACGAGCTTATTTTGCGGGGTTATTCAGTTGTTTTAAGCGCTACTGTTCGGGCATTTCCCTTCTGCAGCGCTATTTACAGGTCAAAACAAAACGTTGTTCGGATTTTCGGTGTATCAGAACGAGGGGGTTCCAATAACACGGTAGGTGTGTTTCTTTTTACGAAACCACCATTTTTTCTTTGCCGGAGGAGTTTTTACGGCACTATCTTGTTTCTTGCTTTCTTCAACATGTTTTACAGAATCAAAACTTTGCTCCTGAAATTTGCCTTCGTCGTTTTTTGGTTTGCGCTCCTGCGCGTTAAGTGGTTTAACATTAAAGCCAATAAAAGCCAGTGCGGTGAGCAATTTAAAAAGTAAATTGTGCGGGCGCGATAACTTGCCGGTTTTTACCTGATCACTGTTAAAGATCCCGCACACCTGTTTGCCACCAATGTTCGCAACGATCCCATCGGCGCTCATTTCCCTGAAATCAATAATGCTCTTGTTGCAGCTCTTGCACCAAAAGCCACCTGCATGTTTCATTCTCCCCAAGGTCATCGGGCAGGGGCGCTCTACTTTTAATTCGGTTTGTCTGTTGCTCATTTGGCTGCCGGGACTTTATTAAAGATACAAAAAGTTAAATGCGCTTAACAGATCGTTGCCTGCAGAATGTCTTAGTTTGATGTTTGGGCGCCCCCTTCGGGCCGGGCTTTTCGCTTCAAGTCCTCGCCGCTATCGCGGCTGTGGGCTTTCCGCTGCAATCCCTGGCGCGGGTTCGCGTTTATCTGTCAATATTAAAAACAATTTTATGTGTTTTTTTGCAAGGGTTTTTGTATCCAAAATTTGGGTCTTATTCTCTATCTTCACAACGATGCCCGGGTATTTTAAAATACTGTTGAAGGATATTCTGAAAAGGCCTTCGCTTTACTTCTTCCTGTTTTTGATTGTTTTTACAATGGACCGGCATCACCGTTACGAAAGCACCAAGGGGGCTGAGGGCACGTTTTACAGCGACGTAAAGGATTATTATATGTTTTTGCCAAACGGTTTTTTACGACACGATGATTCGGCCAAAACAGAAATGAGCCATAACAAACGAACCATTGGTATGGCGATTTTGTACACACCGGCGTTTGCGGTTGGGCATGTGTATGCCAGACTCAGCGGGCAGGCCACCGATGGTTATTCGCTGCCTTACCAGTGGAGCATACGCTGGGGCAGTATTATTTATAGCCTTATTGGTTTGTGGTTTTTACGCCGAAGTCTGCTCATGTTTTTTACAGAAGCGGTTACCGCCATAACAATAGCCGGTTTAATATTCGGAACCAATTTATTTTATTACACCTACAGCTGGGGCGAGTTGCCGCACAGTTACCTCTTTTGTTTGTATGCAGTTTTTATTTTTCACACCCTGCAATGGCTGCTTCACTGCAAGGGCCGGTCGCTGCTATGGCTGGCGTTTTTGACCGGGTTTATCACACTGGTGCGACCCACCGGGATAGTGGTGCTGCTGTTCCCTTTGCTGTGGGATGTGAAAAGCATTCACGACATAAGGGCCCGCATCCGCTTTATTTTTGGACGGCCCGCGCAACTGGCCTTGCCCTTGCTGCTTTTTATGCTGCCCCTGCTGGCGCAGATGTTTTGCTGGTACAGCCTCACAGGCAGGCCAGTGTATTACAGCTATGGAACCGAACGCTTTTTTTTCAACGATCCGCAAATCATCAATTTCCTTTTAAGCTATCGCAAAGGCTGGCTGGTTTATACGCCTATCATGTTATTCGCTCTTGTTGGCTTCTTGATTTCGTATTGGCGTGCGCGGCAGTTTTTTTGGTTCAATGTAATTTATTTTGCGGTTACGGTGTATGTTCTCAGTTCCTGGTGGGAGTGGTCGTACGGCGGGTCCTTCGGCTGCAGGGCATTGGTTGAGTCGTATTCTTTTTTTGCGTTTCCTTTTGCTGCCGCGGTGCATGGGGTGTGGTACGTTGCCCGGCAGGCCGTTTTAAAATACACCCTGCGTGGCGTCCTGCTCCTTGTTTTTTACCTCCTTGTTCAGGTAAACATTATTCAATCGCTGCAATGTAAATATGGTATTCTGCACTGGAACGGAATGAACAAGCAGGTGTACTGGT
>CALMNJ010000035.1 GCA_937868675.1 uncultured Bacteroidota bacterium
GTATAGCATTGTTACAAGCAGTTTGAACAAGTTGAAACTTACCACCACCGTGCCCGGTACGTATTTGATTTTTGTAACGGACCTTAGCAATGGTTGCACCAATAGTGGTACGGTTGGTGTTTTAGGAGATACTCTTACCGGTTTAGTTGAAGCCATGCCCACTAAGGGCTTTGCCCCCCTTCAGGTTATTTTCAACAACCATTCTTATTCCAACGCTGGCAACAACAATATTACAACCTTCTGGGGCTTTGGGAACGGCGGCTCACAAATCACCTATTCTAGTCTGGTATCGCCAACAGTAACTTACGTGAGTCCTGGAACCTATACGACAGTATCCTTCGTCACAAAAGGAAGTTGTATTGATTCTGTTTATAACGTAATAGAGGTTAAACCTCCGCCTGCGCTTGAAATACCAACACTGTTCACTCCAAATGGCGATGGTGTAAATGATTTATTTTTTCTTAAAACCAAAAGTCTGACAGAAATTAATTTTACAATTTATGACAGATGGGGTGATAAAATAGTTGACATAAAAAGTACCACAGGCAATATTGAATGGAACGGAACCAATACGTTTGGAATGGAAGTGGCCGATGGTGTTTATTTTTACATTCTTAAAGCAAAAGCCGAGGACGATCGTTTTTTTGAACACAAAGGAAACATAACCATTGTAAGATAAGTCCTAACGATCGGATTCAATTAGTTAAATAATCAGGCGCCATCGAACTGCTTTAGTTTTAATATGAAATTTCATTAATAATTAGGAACAAACTTAAACGACTTTTTAACTTAAAACTTTAAACCTGTTGCAAAACAGTGCCTGCCTCTGAATTAATTTTGCCTTTAATCATTAAGCAAAACACTGCCAATCAATTGTTTATAATTACAGCGGATTAGATTCCTGATATATTTGTTAATTTTTTAACAAACCAACTTAAATATTATAGGAAGTTATATATTAGCAAAGTTAAGCTGAGTTCTTTTAAATTGTACCTGCTTTTTTCCGATATTAATTTGACGCAATAATTTCGGAAAACTGTAAAACAATTCGCACTTTTATACTTTCCTCTCTACCACGGTCCTATTAATTTATTATTTGCCACTTAAACATTGATAATTGGGCCAACACTGTTCTAATCTGATTGAAACTGAAGAAAAATTAGATAATAGTTAAATAAAAAATTGTTAAGCACGCAACTGAAATTTAATTCTGACGAAGGTTTGCAAAAGGAAAAAATGTCACTGTTAAACAAACAATTTCCTGAGACACTCCGCCCAACAGATAGTATCTGTCATTTATTAATTAACACATACACGAAAGCAAAAAAAGGTAACAACAAAACGTAACAACATGAAAAAATCAGTACAAAAAATCATCCTGGCAGTGCTTCTGGGCTTTGCAGGAAGAATGGCAGCACAATATCCTCTGTCGGGTACATACAACGTACCAGGAACATACTCAACAGTTGGTGCAGCCATTAACGCGCTCAATATTTATGGGGTTCTTGGCCCGGTGGTTATTAACGTTTCGGCGGGTTACACCGAAACCGTAACTGCGGGAGGTTACACACTTAATAACGTAGTGGGCTCCTCGTCGGTAAACACCATTACGTTCCAAAAGAGCGGTGCCGGAGTTAATCCAATATTGTACGCCTTTGCGGGTGGAGCAAACACTCCGGCTTCTGCTTCGCAGGATGGCGTTTGGCGCTTCATCGGATCCGATTACATCACCATTGACGGGATTGATATTACTGATCCCAATACAAGCAATCCGTCCACGATGGAGTTTGGTTACGGCTTTTTTAAAGCCAATGTGGCCGACGGTTGCCAATTCAATACCATTAAAAATTGTACGATTACACTCAGCACGGTAAACAATACGGCAGGCTCGGGACCGGCTGCCGATGGCTCAAGGGGCATTGATGTGGTAAATGCCACAACGGGTGCTCACACCACCAACCTGACCATTACTTCGGCGAACGGAGCGAACTCCAATAATAAATTTTACAACAACCTGATTCAAAAATGTAACTACGGTATTTCAATTTTGGGTTATGCCGACGTTTCACCATTCAACAACGCCGATAATAACAATGATATCGGCGGCTCCTCGGCAGCTACTTCCAATACCATCGTTAACTTTGGTGGTGGCGGAACGGTCGCTTCGTCTGCCGTGCGTACCCTGGCCCAATATAACCTGAACGTATCTTACAACTCTATAAATAACAACACCGGCTCAAACACCAACCACACCGGTGCGCTCAGGGGCATTTATGTAAATTCGGCCACCAGCGCCAACGTTACTATCAATAATAATACCATTACTGTAAAAGGTGGGGGTACCACTACCCAGCTTAGTGCTATTGAAAACCTTTCTGGAGCAACCGCTGCCAACAACACCATTACCATCAACAATAACCAGATTGTAAATTGTACCTATACAACTGCTACCAGCGGCGTTTGGTATGGTATTTACAATAATGGTGCCTCGGCTGCCAATTTGAGTATTAATGGCAACACCTTCAACAACAACTCTACAAACGCTACCAGCGGTTCGTACTATAATATATACAATACTGGAGCAGTTACCAACTCAATTACGATTACTAGCAATACAATTTCTGCTGTAACGTTTTCAGCCGCTTCCACGTCACTCACCAATTATAACATAATTTATACCGGCAGTTCAGCTTCGGCGATTGTTAACATTAACAACAATACCCTTTCAGGCATTAGTTACGTTGGGGCTACCGGCGGCACGGGTGCCTGGGCAGGTATTTATTGCA
>CALMNJ010000036.1 GCA_937868675.1 uncultured Bacteroidota bacterium
CCGCACCGTGGCCTGTATGCCCCTCACGCCATTACACCTCAGCACCACCTGCGACCGGCTCAATGGATACAAACGCGCCATGTTAAAGGCAGGATTGGAGCCGGACGAACATTTGCTCAGGCCCGTTGGCTTAGACAGCGTGGATGAAGACGTTGAAAAAAACCTGCAATATTTTATTGAAAACAAAATTATACCCGAAGCTGTTTTTGCGCTCAACTTCCCTGTAGCGCTGGCCTTGTTGCGGGCCCTTAAAAAACGGGAGTTTTTGAAACTCGCCAATATGCAGATAGCCAGCTATGAAGATGCCGGGTATTTTGGTGCCATGGATAAACGGATGATTACGGTAGAACGACCTTATGATGATATGGGTAGGGCTGCCGCAGGATTTGTACTTTCGCTGTTGCGGGGCGAGCCGCAGGGGCCCGAACAAATTGTGTTGCCGGCACGAAAACTCAGCTGTTAGATACCGATTCAAAAACCTCTACCTCAACCAGCGGGTTAAAAAGGTAAATGTGCCCCGTACTGATTTCGGAGCACTTGAATCGTTTACGGATTTTTTCGCCCTTTTTAAAAATGCGTGAGCCATTGTACAGAAACAGGCAGCCGTGTGGAAGATATTCCAGAAAGACCAGACCGTTTTGTGCATCGTGCAGTTTTAATGTGCGCAGCAGGTTTTCATCGGAACAACTTGCTGCCGCAGGATTTTGCATATAGGCGCGCAGGGCCGAAAAAACCTCCACCGGAAAGATGTCGGTATTGAGGAATGGCTGTATCAGTTTCTGAAAATTTTGTTTCCATTCTCGGCCATGAGGATTTACGCGGTTGCCAAACTGGTTGTAGGTTACCAGATGAGCCACTTCGTGAACCAGTGTAATCAAAAACGCATACCGGTTGAGGTTGTGGTTTATGGTAATGGTGTGGTTAAGGCCGTTGCGGGGCGGGGTATAGTCGCCCAAACGCGTGCTGCGTTCCCGTTTTATTTTGAGTTTAAAATCAAACTCCACAATCCATTGCGCAATGAGCGGCACACTTTGCTCAGGCAAATACTTAATCAGGATGCCAGAATTACGCTGGTATTGTATAGCTCGTGAATCCACGCCTAAATTTATAAAAATACGTTCTCGCCGGTAACGCCAAAAAGCTAACTTTACCAACAAAACTGGGTTAACCTTATATGAACCATAAAGCGGTTATTACACACATCACCAACTGGCTAAAGGCGTATTCACAAGCCTCGGCAACACAGGGTTTTGTGATTGGAATTTCGGGGGGCATTGACAGCGCGGTAACATCAACATTGTGCGCCTTGACAGGGAAAAAAGTAATTGTACTGAACATGCCCATCCGCCAATCGAAACACGAATTTGACCGTGGAACCGAACACATGGAGTGGCTTAAAAAAAACTTCCCCAACGTGGTATCCGAAACGGTAGAGCTTACACCGGTTCTTGAAAGTTTTGAAAAGGCATTGCCCGATGGAATTCAGGATTTTCTTACCATGGCCAACACCCGCTCGCGTATGCGCATGATGACATTGTATGCGTTTGCTACGCACCACAAACTACTGGTTGCAGGCACAGGCAACAAGGTAGAAGATTTTGGCGTTGGCTTTTACACCAAATATGGCGATGGCGGGGTTGATTTAAGCCCCATTGCAGATTTGTACAAAACCGAGGTTTACGCGCTCGGAAAAGAACTTGGAGTGGTGAACAGTATTTTAACTGCGGCCCCAACCGATGGCTTGTTTGCCGATGGCCGTACCGACGAGGATCAGATTGGCGCCAGCTATCCCGAACTGGAGTGGGCCATGGAGTACATTGCCGCCAACAGTTCCGAACCACTTACTGAGCGGCAAACGGAAGTAATGCAGATATACACGCAGCGTAACAGGGCCAACCGTCATAAAATGGAGGCTATACCTGTGTGCATGATACCAAACGAATTAAAACACTGATATGTTCGGAAAATTAGGCGACATGATGGGCCGGCTTCAGGAAATGAAGCAACGTGCCGATGAAATGAAAAGGCAGCTCGACGAAACAAATATTAAATCGGAAAGCGCCGGCGGAGACATTAAAATAGAACTGAATGGTAACCGCTGCATTAAACGTATTGAAATTGCTGCGGCCCTTCAGCATGGCGACAAACAGGAGCTGGAAGAGCAACTGGTGGCGGCCATTAACAAGGCCATTGAAGCAGCCAATAAAATCAATGATGAAGAAATGAAAAAAGCGGCCAGCGGTTTGTTGCCCGGCATGATGTAAAAACAATGGCAGTAATATTACCTGTAAAAGGGGTTTACCCTCAGCTTGGCGAAAATTGTTTTGTGGCTCCCAACGCCACCATTGTGGGCGATGTGCAAATGGGCAGCGACTGCAGCGTTTGGTTTAATGCTGTGGTGCGTGGCGACGTGAACAGCATCCGCATTGGAAACAAAGTAAATGTTCAGGATGGGGCTGTTATACATTGCACTTATGAAAAAACAAAAGTTTTTTTAGGCAACAATGTATCCGTGGGCCACAACGCCATTGTGCATGGCTGCAGGGTAAACGATAATGTGCTTATTGGTATGGGTGCTATTGTGATGGATAATTGTGTAATTGGCAGCAACAGCATTATTGCTGCTGGAGCGGTGGTAACTGAAGGCACGGTAGTACCCGAAGGCTGTATTTTTGCCGGAGTGCCAGCAAAAAAAGTGAAAGATATTTCTCAGGAACTTATCAGTGGCGAGATTGACCGCATTGCCAATAATTATTTAATGTATAGCGGGTGGTTTAAGTAGATGGGCCGTTATTCGGAAATCCCTGTTGCGGCATCCAAAGGCTTTGCAGTTCGGGAATAATTTTTGGGGTGCATTCGTTTCTGAGCGCGTCAATCTTATCGGTAATTTCTATAAATTTTGGTATGAGGTGGCTTTCGTCGGAACTATTCATAAAAACCAGGCACTGTTGGAGTTCATTTATTTGCAGGTCGAGCTTGCCATGTCCGGTTACTTTGGGAATACCCATCAATTCAAAATTTTCGCCCCATTTGTGTAGATGTTCTGGTTTTGGTGCAGCCGGAGGATTTTTAATCGC
>CALMNJ010000037.1 GCA_937868675.1 uncultured Bacteroidota bacterium
CGCTTAAAACCCTCAGTAAGTCAAATGGCCTGCTTTCTAATTCGGTAAACGACATTAGTTTTAATGGTGAAACAGTGTGCATAGCTACAGCAAGAGGTGTTGCAAGCACGGAATACAGTAACATCATTAAATACAGTTCGCGCCTTAGGCCTGTTAGCGTGAGTTTACTAAGCAGTAACGGTTCCGAACACGTGGCCAAAAACGGTATCTATCATTTTTCCGCGGACGACGAGAATATTACGATCTCTTTTTACAGCCCGTTTTACAATAAGCCGGGCAAGCAGTTTTTCAGGTGGCGTTACGATGGCGGTGAGTGGAAATACTTCAGCAATCTATCGTTTGAAATAAATCCTGCCGGAGGCACGCACAAAATCGAAATATCGGCCTCGGCCGACAATATTGTGTGGAGCGAAAGCACGGTAATTAAACTGGATAAAAAACAGAAACTATCAGAAAAGCAATCGTTGTACTGGCTTATTACCATAGGCGGCCTGCTCATTATTACCATCATCAGTTCGGTTTGGATCAGGCGTGTAAAAGTTAAAGCGAAAAAACGTCTGCGTGAAGAGCAGCAGGTAAATTTACTTAAACATCAGGCCATGAATGCCCTGCTGAGCCCGCATTTTATTTTTAATTCCCTTACTTCGATCCAGAATTACATAAACACAAACAACAGTCTGCGTGCAAGCGAGTATCTCGCTAAATTCTCACGACTTATTCGCATGATTATTGAGAAAGCCGCGCAAAGTGAAATCAGCATACACGATGAGCTTATGCGCCTCACCTATTATCTGGAACTGGAAAAAGAGCGGTTTAAGAATAAGTTCGATTACGAGATAATACTTGACCAGGGTGTTGACTGGCAGGAAATCAAAATACCAAACATGATTATTCAGCCGCATGTTGAAAACTGCATTATCCATGGAATTCTTCCCAAACACGCCCACGGCACTTTAAAAATAACCTTCCGGAAGCCCGACAAAAAAGCGCTCATCATTACCATTGAAGACGATGGTGTAGGACTAATTAAAGCCAGAGAGCATTCAAAGGCCGGTCACAAATCTCTTGGCACCAGTACGATCCAGAATATTCTTGAGATTAACTCAAAACTCAGTGGTAAAAAGCAACGGGTGAGTATGACCGATAAGTCAACAATAAACAAGCATGAGAACGGCACTATTATTGTAATTGAAATTGAACTTTAAGAAAGTATACATACTTATTTCAACCGTGTTGCTTCCCTGCTTTAAAACCTCTGCGCAGAAATACAACCTGCTGCCAGACACTGTGGGTTATTGTGAAGGCGATAACCGTAACATTGAAATTGTGAGTCATTTTGATAAAACTGCTTCGGTAAACTGGGTAACTCCAATGGGAAAATAT
Organism: uncultured Bacteroidota bacterium; assembly: GCA_937868675.1. Lineage (GTDB taxonomy): Bacteria > Bacteroidota > Bacteroidia > B-17B0 > Aurantibacillaceae > Aurantibacillus. Next base: position 1,384 of record CALMNJ010000037.1, read on the forward strand.
GCAAATACACGGAAAGTGAAACCGGTTAAGGAGGGCAAGTATTATGCACATGTTACAACAGCACAGTTGCCCCATCCACTATTTGATAGCGTGTATGTAAGAGTTTACAAACGACCCGAACTCAGGCTTCGTGATACCGTGCTGTGCAAAGGGTCACCGCTGCTACTTGATCCGGGACACCAGCCGGGTTGGCGCTATCAATGGAGTAATGGACAAACCGTTCAGAAATTAAAAATCAATCATCCGGGGCGGTATTGGGTAAAAGTAACCTCGGGGGCCTGCGCGGCTTACGACACCGTAACTGTTAAAGCTTACGAGAGCGCGCTGAATGTGACGGGGGGCGAAGTGATTTTTTGCCTGAACGATGCCGTTAAAACAATTGGTATCAGGGCGAATCCGGGCACCAGCATCATCTGGAATACAGGATCAACAACGCCTTCGGTTTCAGCAACACGTGAAGGAATTTACTGGGTTAAAAGCGAAAGTCAGTTATGCGGTGTGCACACCGATACCATACGGGTTAAGCTCAAGGCCTGCGAGTGTGAGATGTTTATTCCAAACAGTTTTACCCCCAACGACGATGGGCGAAACGATTACTTTTTTGCGGTGTCACAATGTGAATACTCATACTACAGTATTACTATAAATGACCGTTGGGGCGATACAGTTTTTAGTTCAAATAATTTTAACAGCAAATGGGATGGTCGTTATAAAGGAAATCTTGTTCCGGAGGATATTTATACTTACCATATAGAAAGCATTGAAAAAAATAGTGACAAGAGGCAAGTAAGAAACGGACATATTTCACTTTTTCGATAATCCAAAAAACCTGAAGCGATGGTTAAACCAAAGCTCAAAAATATAACCAGTTGGATCGTATTGCTGTTGCCAGCAATACTGCCTCTCTCTGCTCAGGAGCGCTTTGGCATTACCCCCAGCAATTATTACTGTTCTTCGGGTATTTTTCTAAATCCCGCGTCCTCGGTTGATTCTAAAACCTACATGCAACTTAATGTAGCAGGGGCGGGTGCTTTCTTTTATAACAACATGTTCTATCTCCCAAAATACACGTTTTGGAAATCAGGCTCAGTAAGCATGAACACGCTGGCCGGCTCGCTTAATAAATCGCAGTACAAAAAATTTCTTTTCGCATCTGGTTCTGCGGACGGACCGTCTTTTGTGATGAACCGCGAACACCTTGGTTTTGGTTTATTTATGCGGGCGCGTATGGTAGTTGACGCGCGCTCGCTGCCAAATGAGCTGGTGGAACTGCTTTTTACAAACAACAAAAGCGCCATACTCAATCAGGGGAGTGTAAATGTAAAAAGCCTCAAACTGAGCGCAATGAGCTGGATGGAATTTGGGGCTAACATTGCAGCAATTACAAAGAAACAGGATAAGGATATGTGGATTTTCGGAGCAAATATTCGTTATCTGAGTGGCCTCAGCATCATGTATGCTCACCTTGCAAATCTGAACGGAAGCCTTACCGACACCGCATTTTCGTTGAATACCGCCGAGGCCAGATTGCGGTACAACAAACTCGCAATCAATAGTGGAAAAGGCGGTGCGGTGGACGTTGGGCTAACGTATAAAAAAATGCTGAAGTCGGTGACCAACTATTACCCGAATTCGCCAAAATCTTCATGCCAGCACATTGATTATAAGTACAAGGCATCGGCAGTGCTTCGCGATCTTGGTGTAATTCAGTTCAGCAAAGGAGCCAATCTGGTTGATGCAAACTCTTCAGGAAACATAGCGCCAGGAGATTTATTAAACAACTCACAGTATGATATACAAAATAAGCTGGGTTATACGGCATTTGAGGGGCCTGTTTACGCGGTTCTGCCAACCAACCTGAGTGCTCAGTTTGACTGGAATTTTGAAAATCATATTTATCTGAGCGGAACACTTGTAAAAAATCTGGTCTGGAAAAAACTCACAGGAGTGGGCGCTATGGATGTACTATCAGTAAGTCCGCGCATGGAATACAAAAACTGGGAGGTAGCTATGCCTTTGGCATTTCAAAAGTTCATTCATCCTCAGCTTGGGGTGGCTGCGCGTTACAGGGGTTTTGCCATTGGTTTCGATAACCTCTTTCCGCTTTTTTTGTCTAAACCTAAAACGTATGGCGTTGGCGTGTACTTTAATCTTGTGGCTTCACTTTACAAAAACCCCGCGTGTAGTTCGGGTTTACGCAAACAACGTGCTGTGCGCTGTGCTCCCAAACATCAGACCGCACACCATGTAAGCCTATGGCGAAGGTTTGTAAAAAAACGCTAGTGTTTACTAAGCCTGTTTTTGAAAAAGCCAGGGTATCAAAGCTGCTTTTCCATGGAGTAGTGTTGGATGGTATCCCACAAAAGAAATGACTTTTCCTTTACCTGATAGCCGCATCGTTTATAGAACTCAAGGGCATTTTCGCGGGCTTGTAGCTGTATTTTGTTGTATCCTTTTTGCCGCGCTATATTTTCCAGATACACGGTAATAAGTTTACCCAGACCTTTGCCCCTGTAATCCGGGTGAACGGCCATAAACCGAATCTGCCCCATGTTTTTTTCATTCTCATGGAGTCGTCCGCAGGCAAGCACTTTACCCTTACTGTCACCAATATATGCATTGATGCTGTTGTTTTCCAGCACATCTGTAGCGGTTTCATAAGGCCTGCCCCATGGTTTGCGAAGTACATTGTATCGCAATTCCATAATGGCTTCCCATTCCTCTTTGCTAGTGGCGATTATTACTTCATTAACCATGGTATTATATGCAAGATACTATTATTCCAAAACAATTAAACGGGTACCCTAAAAATAACCTTTATGATTTGAACTTAAAAGCGTTTCCGGAAACAACTTTAATTTTTTTAGTGCCCGACGAAAACTCCTTTAGCATGGCCAGGGCTTCGGGGAGTTCGAAAAGTTCTTTCATATTGCGAATTTTTCCCATGGGAATGCCTCTTTCAATGCAGGCCGTGTCCAGAACTTTGAAATCAAATTTGTTTATATACGGATAAAGGATGGCGTAAAGCTGGGTACGGTTGTTTACCCTTGATTGATTTGTTGAGTATTTTGAATCAATGGCCAACGTGTTGTATTGGAGCAGATCGCACAATTGCTTAAATTGTTTATTACTGCCAATGGCAAAGGTCACCAGATGTTTGTCGCGTGTTTCAAACAGCTCGCCATAAGGCGCAATATTTGGATGAAGGGTGCCGGACGCTTTGGGCAGGTGCCCGGCAATGAGCCAGTTTGTGGCCTGGTTGGCCAGCGATGCTACTGCACTTTCGAAAAGCGAAACACTTACATGCGCCCCTTTCCCGGTTTTGTTTTTTTGCAGCATAGCAAGCAAAATGGCCTCCTTTAGCTGGTGACCGGCCAGAATATCAATCAGGGCAACCGGCATTTTCAGTGGCGGTCCGCCCGCATCTCCGTTCATTGACATAAAGCTGCTTTCAGCCTGTAGCACGAGATCATAGGCCATACGACCCGAGTTATTACCAAAACCTGAAATAGAAGCATAAATGAGACTGGAATTCAAATGAGCCAGCGTTTCATAATCTACCTTCAGCTTTTTGTCGTCGCCTGCTTTAAAGTTTGTAATTACCACATCGGCTTCTTTCACGAGTTCGTACAGTTGCTGCAATTGATCCGGCTGCGTAATATCAAGCCATAGGGTTTCCTTAAAGGCATTCACGCTCCAGAAATACGCACTTGTTTGGTCGTCCGGAGGTTCGTTTTTTAATTTCCAGCTTCTGGTGATATCTCCGCCGCTGGCAGGATTTTCAATTTTAATGACCCTGGCCCCCAGTTCCGCAAAAAAGTAACCAACGCCCGGTCCTGCCAAAACACCGGCCAGCTCAATTACGTTAAGGTCTTTAAAAAAATTATCCATGCAAAACCAGTGTCAATATCCATGGGATGAACAGCCCCCTCTTTTTCAATCAATACAAAACAGTTATAAAGAATACGATGTAAGATCCGTGCCGGCAATTATCAAACATGCCGGGTCGTTACCGCAATTCTGCACCCAGTTTTTCTTTATAACTTTTTACGAGTTTTTCCATCACCGATTCAATCTGCTTATCAGTAAGTGTGGCATCGTTGTTCTGCAATGTAAAGCTTACGGCATACGACTTTTTGTTGCCCAGTTTTTCGCTCTCATAAATATCGAACAAATTTACCTCCCTGAGTAATTTTCTTTCGGTAGAGTAGGCCAGTTCTTCAATTTGTTTGTAGTTTACCGAACGGTCAATGAGCAGGGCCAGGTCGCGGCGCACCGACGGGAACTTTGGCAATTCTTCAAATTCAATATGGAGCGAGGATGAAAAAGCTTTGGCAAGCACAGCGCTGTTAATACATGCGTAAAAAACATCCTGAACAATATCAAACTGCTTGAGTACACGCTTTGATACAGTTCCGATTTCGGCAAGTGTTTTATTGTTCAGTGTGTAAATAAGTCCGGAACTGAAGTTTGAATACGCGCTCTCCTCCTGTTTCCAGTTTTTTG
>CALMNJ010000038.1 GCA_937868675.1 uncultured Bacteroidota bacterium
GTGCAAGGTATCCTTATTGGATACGGAATTTGCAACAACTGCAAAATTATCAGCGGCCTTGGTAAACATTAATTTAGAAAGTGAGTCAGGTGTAATGTTGTTTCCAGGCGGAATGCTCATTTTACCAGACTTAATCATCTGAGCATTCTTATAAATGGCGTCCCCCAGGTTGAAGTTCGCCTTGCGGTTGTTAGGATTAATTTCCAGCGCCCGTGCGTATTTGGTAGTAGACTCCATCACCCGTCCACTGTTATACGCGTTATTGCCATCATAAAGAGCCTGGGCGTCTTTTTGCGCAAAAAAATTCCCTGCCCACAAAAACAGCAGCAGATAAGACGTATAAAACACGTTATTTCTTCGCATCGCCATACACATTTAGTTTTTTAAACCATTCGCTTACACGCTCGCTAATCAAAAACTCAATAAAATAAAGCAGAAGGGCAAGGCCCAGAAACCACTGAAACTGATCCTCATAATCGGTGTACATTTTGCTTTCCAACTGTGCCTTATCGAGTTCGCCAATTTTATCAAGAACTGCCCCAAGGCCCAGGTCTTTCTGGGAAGCCTGCACGTAAATGCCGTTAGCCTGTGCTGCTATATCCTTTAGTAATTGGGAATTAAGCCGCGTAACAATCGTTTGCCCTTCCCGGTCTTTCCGGTAACCTTTTACTACGCCATTTTCGATGAGTGGAATAGGTACCCCCTTTTCGGAGCCAATGCCAATGGTGTTTATCATGATGCCCTTTTTACGGGCATCAGCCGCAGCGGCAATTGCCTCGGACTCATGATTCTCGCCATCAGTAATTAATATAATGGCGCGGTTCTTTCCGTCATCATTGCTGAAAGATTCGCAGGCCTTTTTGATGGCCGCTTCCAGATTCGTACCCTGTATCGAAATCATGCCCGGATGGATAGAGTTCATGAACATTTTCGCAGCATCGTAATCTGTTGTGATGGGTAACTGCACGTACGCTTCGCCAGCAAAAATAATGAGCCCCATACGATCACCTTCCAGCATGTCAATCATTTTCTCGAGCGCATATTTGGCCCTGGTAAGCCGGTTTGGCATCAAATCCTGCGCCAGCATACTGTTACTCACGTCAAGACAAACAATCACATCGGCACCCTCGCGTTTCACTTCTTTGAGTTTACTGCCGGTTTGCAAATTGCAAATGGCGAGTATTAGGCTGGATGTGGCGAGCAAAAAAAGCACCAGTTTAATGATTCGCTTGCGGTTGCTAGCATAAGCTGTTAATTCTTTAATCAAAGCCGGATCACCAATTTGCTTTAAACGACGAGAACGCCAGGCAAAATACCATAGCGCAAGCAGCAGCAACACTGGCAAGGCGCAGAAAGCATAAAAGTATATCTGGTGTTCGAACCTAAACATTATGGTATAGATCTAAGCAAGGTGAATCGTAAAACAAACTCAAGCAACAGTAAAACAAAAGCAGCAAGGGCCAGTGGCAAAAAATGTTCGGCCTTATTACTAAAACTTTTTTCGCTGATGATGGTCTTCTCCATATTATCAATCTCCTGATAAATTTTCTTAAGGCTCTCCTTGTCCGTTGCTCTGAAATATTTTCCGCCGGTTTGCGACGAGATATTATTCATCACTTTCTCATCAATCTCCACATCCACGTAGTCAAACTCGTATTCACCGGGCGCAAACATCATTACCGGTGTGAGGGCTTTACCGCGGCTTCCCACGCCGATGCAGTATACCCTTACCCCATAGGTTTTGGCCAGTTCTCCGGCAGTGGCCGGCGAAATCTCGCCAACGTTATTTACACCGTCACTGATCAGTATAATGACTTTACTTTTGGCCTTGCTGTCCTTTATTCTGGCCACAGCATCAGCCAATCCCAGACCAATGGCAGTTCCCTGGTCAAGTGCGCCTGCCTTAATGAACGGGAACATGTTTTTAAGAACCTTGTGATCGGTGGTAAGCGGACATTGAGTAAACACCTGCCCTCCAAACAATACAAGTCCGATGCGGTCGTTGGGCCGGTTGTCAATAAACTCAACGATCACTTCTTTAGCAACACTAAGACGGTCGGGTTTAAAGTCTTTGGCAAGCATTGACAGGGAAATATCCATACTTATTACGATGTCAATACCTTCTGTTTTGGTATCCTTCCAGCTGCTTCGCGATTGAGGCCTGGCCAAGGCACAGATAATAAGTGTTACAGCAAGCAGCCTGAACACAAAAAGAACATGCCGCAGGCTGGCTTTGTATGAATTTGTAATTCCTTTAAATAATACAAAAGAAGAATAATTAAACTCGCCTTGTAGTTTGCCAAGTCTCCAGATGTACCATGCTATCATAACAGGTATCATGATTAGCAGCCAGAACCAGTGCTTTTCGGCAAATTGTATGTCGTCGAAATACGAAAACATTTTAATTGAGATAATCTTCCGGACTTATAGTGATTAAAAAGAGTACTTTTCCATTGCGGTCGCATAGAGTGGCTTCGAGGCTTCCTGAATTTGATCGCATTTGTGCAAATAAGGGATTCGACTTTACTTCCTGCAGCAGGGCATTTCGAACCGTTCCTTCAATCATGGCTGTATCAACCTGCCCTTCTGCAATATTCACCAGGGTGCATCGGTATTCGAGCGTTTTTCCTCTGAATGAGATGTTGTCGAGACGGGTTTCCTGATCAATCATCATGGGCAGTTGGCCTTTTACCTGATCAACCATCCTAGCAAGATAGTCTTCATAACTCATGGGTTGCGTTCCAGTGGCCGGGTTTCCCTGTTCAAGTTTTGGAGGATCGGAAAGCGGGATTCCGTTTTGTAACAGCCTGGTTAAACCATAACTCACCGCAAGCAGAAGAAGAATTGCAGCAACCGCAACTATTAAAAACATTCGTTTTCGTTTCCTCTTTGTTTCCGGATCGTCTGTAATGTCTCTGGGAACTGCCGTGCGAGTTTTGTCCTGTGTTGTAATTTGAACTGCCTTTGGTATTTCTCTTTGTGCCTGAGCGTATATATCATCCTTTTTATCAGCGGCAGCTTGTGTGGCCATCTCGTAAACCGATGGATCTACTTCCTCTTCCCGTTTTGTGGCGTTCACAAAATCAACAGCATTCTGCAGGGTAAACTCATGCTCATTCTCAATAGGAGAAAGCTTGGCAAACTTTACAAGGTCGCTTAAGGAGAGTATCTGCTGGAGCTTTTCCTTGCTTTCCTGATCTACAACCTGGCTTCTGAATGCACTCATTATCTCATCAGTTGTGCTTTCGAGGGCAAAAACATGGAAGCGTTCTTCAATATACGTACGAATGGTATCCGAAATGGCTGAATAATATTCCTTGATGCGTCCCTCCTTCCACACAGCCTCCTGCCTTATTCGCTCCAGCATAGCCAGGGCCGTAAGGTGCGCCGGAACTTTTGGCTTACTTGGCTCTTCTATAACCTGTTTCTTTCTTCGGCCAAGGTAATACGACACAATGATGATTGCCGTTATCGCAATAATTGCAGCAATCCCGCCATAGATATAATTAATATACCATTTCCAGTTGAAGGGTTCTTCGAGTGGCGGTTTAATGTCTTTTGTTTTTGCCGCCGAGGTGTCAGTAGGCACTGTGTGCACTTCCACAAACAAGGGCTTTGTAAATACCGGATTTGCAGTATCGTTGTTCACAATAAACTTAAAGCCCGGAATCACATAATACCCGCTATCATAAACACTAATCGTAATTTGCTGATGCTGAAGGAGCCTGGTAGAATTTGTTTTATCAGGGAAGGTTGTGTCGATGGGTGTAACCGAAATTACTTCAACTTTTTCGGTTATCGTGTCACCAAATGTCGGCCATTGTACTTTAATATCGGCCTTAGCCGCGTAGTTAAGATACAAATCTATTTTGGCCTGTTCGCCAATGCGAAGCTTTGATGTATCAATCGTGGCATCAACACTGAGAGCCTGAGCCGAAACAATTGTGCTCGCAAGCAGAAATAAAAGGGCTAATATTGTGTTAAGGTGCTTCAACGTTTTTTAAAGAGATTCATCAACGGTTTCACATAACTTTCGTGCGTATATATGTTCGCGGTGTCAGTACCGCTGCGGGTAAGCGTTTCGCGCAGAGAGTCCTCAAACTTTAAACGGTTGGTAGCGAATTGCTTTCTGAATACTTTGTTCGCCGTGTCAATCCACATTGTTTTTCCATTCTCATTGTCCTTCATTTTAATGAGCCCTGCAGCCGGCAATTCCAGCTCGGCCCGGTCAATAATCCGAAGAGCAACAAGGTCATGTTTCTTGTTCGCAATTTTAAGCGCCTCGGTATAATTTGGCTCCGTTAAAAAATCGGACACAAGAAAAACAACGCTTCGTTTTTTAATAACATTCGTAAGGTAACGCAAGGCAAGCTCCAGGTTCGTTTTTCTGTTTTCGGGCTTAAACTCAATTAGTTCACGAATAATACGCAGCACATGGGTCTTGCCCTTTTTAGGCGGAATAAACTTTTCAATCTTGTCGCTAAAGAAAATGAGGCCGATTTTGTCGTTGTTTTGTGAAGCGGAGAAGGAAATAACAGCACAAAGCTCGGTTATCAGGTCCTGCTTTTGCTGAACACGGGTTCCGAAGGCACCACTGGCACTCACATCCACCAGCAGCATGACGCTGAGTTCGCGCTCCTCTTCAAATACCTTTACGAATGGAGAATTAAACCGGGCTGTCACATTCCAGTCTATAGAACGTACATCATCGCCGGGAATATATTCGCGTACCTCCGAAAATGCCATCCCGCGCCCTTTAAACGCACTGTGGTACTCGCCCGAAAAGATTTGCCTGCTCAAGCCTTTGGTCTTGATTTCAATCTTTCGTACCTTTTTAAGCAATTCGGCAGTTTCCAATTTTGAAGTGGAATTATTGGTTAAATTTAAAAACGGCGTTCGCCCGGGCCTTCAAACTTTATGGTACTTCAACCGTGTTAAGAATCTCGGTAATGATATTCTCAGTGGTTATGTTCTCGGCCTCCGCCTCATAAGTAAGACCAATGCGGTGCCGCATCACATCCATGCAAACTGCACGCACGTCTTCAGGAATTACATAACCACGACGTTTGATAAAGGCAAACGCTTTGGCAGCCAGTGCCAGATTGATACTGGCGCGCGGTGAGCCACCATACGAAATCAAACCGTCGAATTTTTGAAGTTTGTATTCCTTGGGGAAACGGGAAGCAAAAACAATATCCACAATGTAACGCTCGATCTTTTCATCCATGTAAACATCCCTCACCACGCTGCGTGCTTTAATAATATCTTCGGGACGTAATATCGCGTTGGCCTTTGGCATTCCTTCCGGTTGTATGTTGGAGGTAATAATTCGGCGCTCGTCTTCTTTGCTTGGATAACTGATAACCACTTTTAGCATAAAGCGGTCCATCTGTGCCTCGGGTAGCGGATAGGTTCCCTCCTGCTCCACAGGGTTTTGTGTGGCAAGCACCAGAAACGGATCAGGAAGCCGGAATGTTTGCTCACCAATGGTAACCTGCTTTTCCTGCATGGCTTCAAGCAGGGCCGACTGCACTTTGGCCGGGGCACGGTTGATCTCGTCGGCCAACACAAAGTTGGCAAAAATTGGTCCTTTCCGGATGGAGAATTGTTCCTGTTTCTGATTATAAATCTGCGTACCTACCACGTCAGCCGGTAACAAATCCGGAGTAAATTGGATACGGCTAAACTGACCATCAACACACTTTGCCAGAGTGTTTATTGCGAGTGTTTTGGCAAGCCCAGGAACACCTTCTAGAAGAATGTGCCCGTTACTGAGCAGGCCAATGAGCAATCGCTCAATCATGTGCTTCTGCCCAACTATCACCTTATCCATCTCAATGCCCAACATATCAACAAAAGCGCTTTCGCGTTGAATCCTTTCGTTAATTTCTT
>CALMNJ010000039.1 GCA_937868675.1 uncultured Bacteroidota bacterium
AGCCTTCATCGGTCTGGGCGATAATGCGGGAAGAACCTGATATTAAAAGCAGAAAAAAAGTAGCACGGGTGCTACTTTTTCGAGATTTCTTTAGCATAAAAAAAAAAAAAAAATTTTTTTGAATCTGCGTGTACTGCGGGGCCTTTTAATGGGTAAGAGCTTCGCCCTTAGCCAGCTTTTTAACATTTTCGTAAAGGGCATCTTCATCGCCTTCGGTATATGAATTGTGGCTCCATACGATCTTACCATTTCCGTCAACCAAAAAGGTATGAGGCACGTTGTTTACATTCATGGCTCTTTTAAAATCAGAGTTCTCGTCGAGGTACACTTCGTAATCCCAGCCTTTTGTTTTAACATCGGTTACTACTTTGCTCGAGCTGCGGGTATCGTCAATACTTATGGCGATAAGCTTCACGCCTGTTTCTTTAACCCAATCGGCATAGTTTTCATGAATGGCATCCAGCTCTTTTTTGCAGGGCTTGCACCACGTGGCCCAGAAACTGATGATCATGGGCTTGCCGTTGTTGCTGAGTTCACTTGAGTTAATTTTGGTACCGTCGAGCTTTTTTAATGGGGCTGCAGGTATCTTATCGCCGTCGCCGGCCATGGCATGAAAGCTTACAAGGCAAACTGTAAGGAGGGAAAGGATGATGTTTTTCATAGTATAAATGCTTTGCCGATTAAATTTCAAGAATTGAGCCACAATGATAAGAATTTTTAATAAGCCCAGCTATTTAACAGATGTTAAGTGCCCTGGCATGGTATTGCTTAAGGCTTTTTCCGGGCCTCGTTGGTTTGGAGTCACTTTACGGGATGCCGCGTGAGGGATTGCAGCGAAAAGCCCACAGGCCCGCCCGTTCTTTGCGGGCCGAGGACTTGCAGCGGAAAGCCCGACCCCGCCGACCGGAAAGGTAAGGAAGGCGGCGGGTGCACGCTCAAAAAATAAAAACTACATGATAAGGTAATGCCCGGCTACTGTGTCTGCCTGAAATACTCAAACACCAGTTTGGCTTTTGCCCTGCCGATGACTTTTTCGAGCTCTTCAATGGGGGCTTCTTTAATGTTTTTTACACTTTTAAGCTCAAGCAATAATTTTTCGGCGGTTTTGTCGCTGATGCCTTTTATTTCGCTCAACTCACTGCGAAACGTTTCGCGGCTGCGTTTGTTACGGTGGTGTGTAATGCCAAAGCGATGCGCTTCGTCGCGTATGTGCTGTATGATGCGCAGGGTTTCGCTGCGTTTGTCGAGGTACAGGGGCAGGGGGTCGCCGGGAAAATAAATTTCTTCGAGCCGCTTGGCAATGCCAATTACTGCCACCTTACCCATGAGGTTCAGCTTGCGCAAACTGTCAACCGCTGCTCCCAGTTGACCCTTGCCTCCGTCAATCACAATGAGTTGGGGCATGGGCAGGTTTTCTTCCAGCACCCGTGAGTAGCGCCTGAAAATAACTTCCTCCATGGTTTTAAAATCGTCGGGGCCTTCCACGGTTTTTACATTAAAGTGGCGGTATTCTTTTTTTGCGGGCTTACCGTCAATAAAAACCGGCATGGCGCTAACGGCGTAGCTGCCCTGTATGTTGCTGTTGTCAAACCCTTCAATGCGGCGTGGCTGTTCGGTAAGTCGCAGGTCCTTCATCATCTGGGACATGATGCGTTCGGTGTGGCGCTCGGGGTCGGTAAGGGCTATTTGCTTTTCACGCTCCTCTTTGTGTGCGAGTGCGTTTTTGTAGCACAGATCGAGGAGGTGTTTTTTATCGCCAATTTTTGGTACAATGTATTCGGTATCGGGCAGGGCAATGGTAGGTGCAAAGGGTACTATTATTTCGCGGCTGCTGCTTTTAAAGCGGTTGCGGAATTCCACCATGGCAAAAAGTAAAAGATCCTCGTCGGTTTCGTTTATTTTTTTTCTGAGCTCAAGGGTTTGCGCATTTATAATGGCGCCGTTAATGATATGGAAATAATGTACCCAGGCCTGCTGCTCATCGCTCAGTATGTTCAGCACATCGGTGTTGGTAATGGAAGGGTGAACCACGGTACTTTTGCTTTGATAAGCGCTCAGCAATTCTATTTTGGTTTTTAATTCACCGGCTTTTTCAAAGGCGAGTTTTTCGGCGGCCTCGTTCATTTGCTGTTTCAGGTCGCGCAGGGCAAAGCCGATGTCGCCTTTAATAATCTGGCGAATTTCTTTGATGTTGTTGTTGTACTCTTCTTCACTTTGTTTGTTTACACAGGGCGCTTTGCATTTACCAATGTGAAACTCGAGGCAGGGTCTGAACTTGCCCTTGTCAATGTTTTCCTGCCTGAGGTCGAGGCTGCAGGTGCGTAGTGGATAAGTGGCCCGCAACAGGTCGAGCAGTGTGTGCATGAGCTTGCCCGAGGCGTAAGGGCCAAAGTACTCGCTGCCGTCTTTAATATGTTTGCGGGTGTAAAACAGGCGCGGAAAGCGTTCGTGTTTTATAATGATCCAGGGATAGGTTTTGTCGTCGCGGAGGTTTACGTTGTAGCGCGGTTTAAGGCTTTTAATGAGGTTGTTTTCAAGCAGCAGGGCATCGAGTTCGGTGTTTACTTTAATGGTTTTAATGCTGGCAATTTTTCGCACCATAATGCGCAGGCGGGCATTGTCGTGTTCTTTAGTGAAGTAAGATGTGACACGCTTCTTAAGGCTTTTGGCTTTGCCCACATACAGTAGCTGGCCTTCGTTGTCGAAATACTGATACACGCCCGGTGTTTCGGGCAGTGATTTAATTATGGAACGGATATGTTCGGAGAAATCGTCGGTCACGCTGCTGACAGGCCAAAGATAGTGGTTTAATGGTTGGCAGAGATAGGGAGTTTTTTAAGGAAGTTGTTTTGGTTTTCCGGTGGCGATTACGCGCCATTTTGCCCAAATAGGCAAAGCCAGTTGCCTTGGGCCGGACCTGCACACGCATCAGGCCCGGGTTCATTCGTAACACAAACCCATCTTATCCGTTCGGTAAACCGGCCAGCAATGCATACAATCTGTTGATATACAAATACCACCCGTTCGTCTATCCTTTTAAATCCCATAAAATTTTATCACTAACTATGAAAAGCCATAAACCTGTTAAACATTTCCTATGTGTTTGCAGCAATAATATTATTATCATGAAACAATTGTTATCCGCTTTTTTCATTTTAGTTTTTGCGTTTGCCAATCGGGCACAGGTTACACTGAGCCTCGTTAACGACACCAAACTTACACCCACGTCTCAGGACACCAGCGGCGTTTTTTGCCGCACATTTTACCACTCCGCACGCGGTAAATTTTATGTGGTTTACGCCAGCCGGGCCATAGTGTCGCCACCCGGCTACAATCAATATTACCGATGGGAGGAATACAATTCCAATTTTGTGTCAACCGGATTAAGAGGCACCCTGCCAGGTGTTGGCAGCGGCGGGGGCGACTACGCGATGACCATGGTTGCAAACAGGTATTACCATGTTACAGGCACCGGTATGTCGGCCTGGCAATACCGCCTCACAAAGTTTGATGACAATTTTAACCTCATTAATTCCATCACCTTTACGATTGACGCCTCCGACAGCAAAGCGGATATGATGCTCAATTACACCAACGGAAAATTAATTATCGGCGCCTTTCACCAAAACGGTGTTTCGCACCCAACCATGCCGGTGCAGTCAACCACCTGGACACCACAAATGCATAAATGGGAGTTTGATACCTCGCTTGTGCAAATTGGCGCACCCGTTTACCTAAATGAAATGTTTACCACCTGGGGCAGCAGCTGTATTTACAACAGCAACAACTATCATGTTGTAACCTTCGACAAGTGGAAGGGCCACTTTTCGGGTGTGTTTAATTTAAATGTATATCGCTACGATGCCAACTGGAACTATGTTGACACCAAAGCGCTAAATACCGATGGGCAGTGGAGCCAGGGCGTGTTGTGGGATGGAACCTATTATTATGTGGCGTACCATACCGGACACATTCACCGGGGTGGCAATGTAAATGTGAGTGTTTATGATGTAAACTGGAGCCAGCTTCAAACCCTTCAGATAACCAACAACCAGATTTTTGATACGATTAATAATCAGCCTGCACTCAACACGATTCAATACAATGCCAACAGGCCTTTTTTAACCAGAGTAAACGATACACTGTATGTTTCTTACGATCAGGACGATTATGTGTGTTCCGATTATTTCCCCGTGCCGCAATACACCGAAGCTAAAAGGTGGCAGGCGCATGTAGCAAGAATAAAAATAAGCGGTACCACCGCCATTAAAGAAAGCCTAACGAAACCAGACCTGATGTTTTATCCCAATCCTGCCGCAATGGAGTTGAACATTTTGGCAAATGCGGATGGAAGGATTGAAATTTTTAACTCAAATGGCCAGGTACTTTTATCGGAAGGTATTAAAGCGGGCACAAACAAAGTTCCACTACAAAATTTTGACCCTGGCTTTTATGTTGTACAGTTTCTTACACGCGGCGGGCAGACTCAGAAAAAACTGGTTATTGAATAATCCATCCAGTCAAATGCTGCCCGGACAGGCACCCAAACCGAAAAACGTAAAAGGGTACGAGGTTAGTTATTTAGTTTCGTAACGTGTAATTCTGTTTAATATGTTCTCAAGTTCTTTGCTGTAGCGGTTACCACATTCGGCTTTGAGTCGTTTGCGCATATCTGCCCTCATTTGTTCCTCTTCTTCAGGATTTCCGATTGTAAACACCTTTCGCATCCAAACATCGTAATAGCTTTTGTATTTGCCATAGCGTACCTGCGAAATAAATAAACATGGATTTTGAACAATGATGTTTCTCGCAGCTTCATACAAATAATACGAGAAATCAGAATCCCTGATAAGGTGAACGGAATCACTCGTATCAATTGCTGAAACAAGAATGTGTAAATAGAATAATTGGGTTTCTTTGTTTTTGGTAAGGACGCTATCGGCTATAGACAACGAAGCCGAATCATTCTGTAGCGCCAGTTTTCCCTGAACGTAAAGTTTAGACCACTTATCTATATTGTTTCGTGTCAGAAAGTATGAAAGAGGCTTCCCATTTATTTTAGACGGAATCGTTTCGATTTTAAGGCCGGTTTTGTTTAAAGTTGCCCATGCGGCCTCTGAGCAATTTGTAATTTGCCAGCGATCAATGATGATTTTTTCGATGC
>CALMNJ010000040.1 GCA_937868675.1 uncultured Bacteroidota bacterium
ATGTTAAAGCCATCGGATTTAGCCGCAATTATGGCAAATCGCCGGCCCTGCACATGGGATTTGAAAAGGCCCAGGGCGATGTGGTAATAACCATGGATGCCGATTTGCAGGATAGCCCCGATGAGATTCCTGAGCTGTATGCCATGATAAGTCAACAGGGCTTTGATCTGGTGAGCGGATGGAAGCAAAAGCGCTACGACAACGCCTTTACCAAAAATCTTCCCTCAAAACTTTATAATTACGCCAACCGTGTGATCAGCGGCATTAAACTACACGATATGAATTGCGGGTTAAAGGCTTATCGCCGCAAAGTGGTAAAGAGTATCGAAGTGTATGGCGAAATGCACCGGTTTATTCCGGTAATGGCCAAGGCCGCGGGCTTCGACAAGATTGGCGAAAAAGTGGTGCAGCACCGGGCCCGTAAGTACGGCAGCAGTAAGTTTGGCTGGAACCGGTTTATTAATGGCTTTCTGGATTTGCTAACCATCACGTTTTTATCGCGCTTTGGCAAGAAACCTATGCATTTTTTTGGACTGGTGGGCACCATGCTGTTTTTTTTCGGGTTTGCTTTTGCGTTTTACCTTGGTGCATACAAACTGTACTGCACCTTTAATCATGTGGCAGCGCGTTTGCTTACCGAACGCCCATCGTTTTACATTTCCCTCACCTGTATGATTATTGGCAGCATGATGTTTCTGGCTGGTTTTATAGGGGAGCTGATTTTACGCAACAGTCCGGTAAGGAATCACTATCTTGTGGATAAACAAATTAATTAAGGCAGCATGAGTGCCGAACCCCGCAGGCGGCCACGAAGAATTCCATTTACCCCGGAAGAGGTAGCAAATATAATTGCAGTTAAAAAAAGAAAAGAGCTCTTGCAGCTCATTCATTTTAAACGATCGAAGGGCTTTAAACTTCAGAATGTTTTTAATGTGTGTTGTTTTTTCATTTACTGGGAAGTGCTTATTTGTTTCTTCGGGCCATCGAACTACGACCAGTATGCATATACGCGGGTTGAGACCAAGTATGGTAACCATTACTCGCCGGAGGGCAAAGCCATTGTTGAATCGGTTGAGCTTAAAGGAGCCGATGGAAACAACTACCGGCTTATGATACAGGATTTTGTGGATTTGCCTGCCGAGAGTGGAAGTTTTGTGGTGGCCCATGATTTTTTACTGCATAAAAAACTCAAAGCCAGTTACGCCGGAATTTCGGAATTTTACCGCCTTTACGAAGCCAGCCCGATACTTATTATTGTGTTGCTGGCGCTGGTAACCTCGAGTGTAGCGTATTTTTATAACCTTAACGAAAATCCAGGGTCGCTTACCGCCGTCACTTTTCTGAATGCCCTGGCCCTGCTTGCCCTAATATGTATTTAGGGGAAGTAAAATACTAAACCGGACTAATTAACGTTGTATATTTGCCTGTTGTGAAATTAACACGCTGTATAGTTTTTTGCTCTTTTGCTGCACTGCTGCTTTCGGTATTTGTTTCCTGTAAAAAGGATAAGTTTATTACAGATACCAGTGCAAAAGTTGCGTTCAGTAATGATAAGATTCTGTTTGATACGGTTTTTACTTCGATTGGGTCGGCTACCAAAAACTTCAGAATTAAAAACACCCACAATCAAAAAATAAAAATAAGTTCCATAAAGCTTCGCGGCGGTTCGGGTTCATCGTTTATTGTAAATGTGGATGGACTCAAGGGCACCTCGTTTGGCGAAATGGAAATTGCTGCGCAGGACAGCATGTATGTATTTGTGCAGGTTAAAATTGACCCAAATAATGCCAATTCGCCGCTGATTGTGACCGATTACCTTGATTTTAACGTGAATGGTAATTTACAAACAGTAGAGTTGGAAGCATGGGGTCAGGATGCCTATTACCACAAACCCACCAACGCCATAAAGTTTAAAGATGGCAGCTATCTTGCCTATTCGCTTATAAGCAGTACAACGGGTGTTGATACGGTTTGGAAAAAGGATAAGCCTCATGTAATTTACGGTTACCTGGTTGTGGATTCGGCTCAAAAACTGACGATTGAGGCCGGGGTGCAGGTGTATCTGAATTACAAGGCAGGCCTGTGGGTTTATAAGGACGGGCAGATTCGTGTGCTTGGCGCTAAAGACAACGAAGTGGTTTTTCAGGGTGCCAGGCGCGAAAAGGATTTTCTGGACGAGCCGGGGCAATGGGACCGTATATGGATAAACGAAGGAAGCGAAAACAATAAAATTGATTATGCGATCATTAAAAACGGTTTTATTGGCGTGCAAACCGAAGTTATTGGCGATACCATTGGCAAACCCGGAAAACTTACCATTACCAACACCAAAATACAGAACATGAGTATGTGGGGGCTGTATTGCCTTGCTTACAAAGTAAGTGGTGGCAATAATGTAATCAGCAATTGCCAGGAATATTGTTTAAACATTTTGCTGGGTGGCCAGTATAATTTTAAGCATTGCACCTTTGTGAATATGTGGGCCAAGGATAAATCCAGAAGCAAAACCTGCATTAATCTGAACAACTACAACGATAATGGTGTATTTCCTGATTCGACGTATTTCGGCAATTGCATTATTGATGGAACGATGGCAAATGAAATAACACTTGATCTGAAAAGCAGCACCACACCCGACCTTTCGCCCCGTTGCAGGTTTAATAATTGCTGGCTTAAGACCAATGCTGTTGTGACAAACACCACCGTTTACAGTTTTGTAAAAACAGGCAATACCTGGCTCAGCTATTCCGATACGGCAAAATATAATTTTGAACCCAAGGCCGGCGAAACCCGCAATCAGGGGTTTACGGGCACCAATGCGCAGTTTGACATGGGTAAGTTTTTGTACGATATTAATGGTAAACCTCGCCTCACCATTTCAAACGGAGGCATCACCGTGGGTGCTTACGAAAACAAATAAAGGGAAACACGCAAACTGAATTAACCTATTGGGTAAGCTAAACTCATAATTCTTTTCTTTTTTATTAAACGAATACATGTGTACCCGCTGAGGTTTTTGAGCGGCGGCATGATTTGATTTTGTTTTGTTGGGAAATGAATTTTTTGTTTGAAAAATCATTTTGTAAATGCCTGCGGGCAAACAGGGCAGACTAAACCGGACTTATGCGTGAGGGATGGATCGGCCTGTTTGAGCTCCTTTTTTACAAGGCGGTAGCCGCAGTAAAAAGAGCGAGTAGCGACAGCCCGACCCTTATGAGGCAAGAGCAAACACTCTTTGTGGCCGGCTTTGCCTCATAAGGGGCACGCCCAAAAAACATCACGCAATAAGTAAACAAAGCGGAAAGGGTTACAGCCTGTGTAAAAAATTATTTTATGTAACCTGTAACGGGCGAAGGCTTATATGTTTTAACAAACTTTAAACACAACGCTATGAGTCACGCAAAAGAAACGCCCCGCCAAAAAATGATTGGCCTGATGTATTTGATACTTACCTGCCTGCTGGCGCTGAATGTAAGCAAAGAAGTATTGCAGGGTTTTGTAACTATTAATGAGAGTATTGAAACAACCAACAAAAATTTTACGGGCAATACCAAGGCCATCATGTCGGCCATTGAAGAAGCCATAGGACAGGGCAGGAATGAGTACGTGCCCTATTACGCCAAGGCTAAGGAGGTAACCCAAATGACACAGCGAGTGTACAACTATGTTGACAGCATGAAGAAAGCGGTGATAAAATACACGGAAGATAAAAAAGGAGCCGACACGCTTAAACTGAGCCAGGTAGAAAGCCTGGACAATTACGACAAGCCAACCTTTTTTGTGCTGGGCAGCGATGAAACCAAACCCAGTACCGGGAAATATTCGGCAAGCGATTTGAGAAAGGGTATTAAAACGCTCACCGATTCACTGAATGCCATGCTCGATGTTATGAAAGGAAGAAAAGGGCTCAGGCTACCGGAAAAGGATTATGCAATATTGAAAGACAAAATAAAAATTTTTACCCCGCACGATAATTTTAAGGATGATGAAGGGAAGCCGATTACCTGGGAGATAAAAAATTTTTATCATCTGCCACTTGCCGCAGTCGTAACCAACCTGTCTAAAATACAGGGCGACCTGCGCAACATTGAGGGCGAAATGGTGAATGTGTTTGCATCGGCACCTGGCAAGCTTGCCGTGCCTTTTGATAAGTTTGAGGCGCACATAGTACCCGGAACGCATTATGTTTCGGCCGGAGAGCCGTATACCGCAGATGTGTTTTTGAGTGCCACATCGAGCCACTTTAAAAAAGACAACATGGAGTTTATACTTGGGGATGTGGATACAGCAACCGGTGTATTGGCTAAAGACGCTATTGTATTGCCTTTTGAAGCGGGTAATGGAAAAGTAAATATTCCAACATCGGGTATCGGAAATAAAACCGTGAGCGGTTGGATTAAGTTCAGGGATCAAAACGGGAACTATAAGTATTTCAGGTATAGCGATGAGTACACGGTGGCCAACGCCGCTGTTTCAGTAAGTCCCGACAAAATGAATGTGTTTTATGCAGGGGTTGATAATCCTGTAAGCGTTTCTGCTGCCGGCGTTGCCTCCCATAACTTGGAAGTGAAAATAGAGGGGTGCGATGGTAAACTCGAAAACAAGGGCAATGGTAAATTTATTGCCAAAGTAAGTGGCACAGGAAACAGCACGGTGACCGTTTATAAAAGAACCGAAAAGGGGCTGGAACGTCAGGGAACGCCGCAGGTATTCAGGGTAAAGCGTATTCCGGATCCGGTGCTGAAAGTGGGTAACAGGTTGGTACCAAACAACATTGATATGAGTGTTGAGGATGCCCGCAATATTTTTTATGTAAATGCCGACAATTCAAACTTTCAGTTTGAAACGCAATTTAAAGTGCTTTCGTTTTTACTAACGGTTCCCAGGCAACGCGGAAGCGGGTATGAGGAAATAAATGTGACCGGTAATCAGTTGCCTCCTGCGGCAAGGGCTATTATGGGTTCCATTAAAAAGGGATCAAAAATTTATGTTGAGGACGTGGTTGTGCAGGGGCCTGATGGAATAAGAAAGCTGCCGATGGTTAAACTGACAGTTAAGTAAAGTACGCTAAATATGGCGTTACATGATGTGGTGATAAAACTAAAGTCTAATTTTGGGCATCGTTTTAAATCATCCAGATTATGGAAATGCTCGAGCTTTTTTTTGGTACGCTTCAACCTGATACTGAACACGCAAAATTGAAAATGATGGCTGGTTTGTTCGGCAGGAAAGAACTAAGCCGTGGTGAAATACTTCTTCAACAGAACAAGGTTTGCAATGAGTATTGTTTTGTTGAGGAGGGTGTTTTGCGGTCGTTTACAACCAACTACGATGGTGAAGAGATCACCACCGGTATCTTTTCTGGAGGTAACGTTGTATGCGATCTTTCCTCTTTTTTTGCGCGGAAGCCAGCTGGTGAAAATTATATGGCCGTGAGTGATTGTGTATTGAGGTATATTAATTTTGAACAATTACAAAAAGCCTTTCACTCAATGCCCGAATTCAGGGAGCTTGGGCGGGCTATCTTGGTTAATGAGTATGCACAACTCAAACAACGGATGCTTTCGGGACTGCACCTTAAAGCAGAAGAGCGTTATATTCAGTTACTGAAGAATAATCCGGATGTTTTTAAACACGTGCCATTAAAACAAGTGGCTTCTTACCTTGGCATTACCGATTCCTCATTGAGCAGAATACGCAGGGAATTTGTTCAAAAGTAAATTTCTTGTCATTTGGCAAGGGATTGTTGCTGGTAACTTTGGCAACTTTGCTGCTAATATGACAATCATGGTACCATTTTACATTGTGGGTATTTTTGTTTTCTGTGTAGTTTACACTTTTTACTGTTTATACAGGGCCGGATTCTGGTCTAAAAAATTTCTTGCGATACTTTGTGCATGGCTTTCAGTGCATCTTTTGTTAAGTTATAAAGGGTTTTACCTGGATACTTACAGTATCCCTCCCCGGTTTTTGCTGTTGATTGTGCCGCCCTTAATCAGCATCATTTTGTTATTTGCAATAAAAACGTTTCGAAAAAAAATTGTGCTGCTGGATATAAAATGGCTGGTGGCACTGAGTATTGTGAGAATTCCCGTGGAGATGGTTTTGTATTTTCTGATGAAAGAAAACCTGGTACCTCAGGTTATTACCTTTGAAGGGCGGAACTGGGATTTACTTTCGGGAATAACTGCCATACCGCTAACCTATTGTTTTTTCAAAAAAGGAACACGGTCAAAAAAATGGATACTGGTCTGGAACATCGTTGCGGTGGCATTGCTTTTCAATGTTGTTATTCATGCTGTATTAAGCGCACCAACTCCTTTCCAGCAGATTTCATTTAGCAGGCCAAACATTGGCGTTTTTTATTTTCCTTTTGTACTGCTACCGGGGTTCATAGTTCCTTCGGTGTTGTTTTCGCACGTTTGGATCTACTTCAAATATCAAGTCAGAGCTAAGTCAGAAGACGACTATGGTTAGCTAGCCGGAGTGGGAAAAAGTCACAGAACTGTTGCAACAGAATAATTCCGTTTAAATGTACTTGTTTGTTTTGGCTTCTTTAATGGCGTCCTCACGCGAGTGAACGTTGAGTTTTACATAAATGTTCTTGATATGCGATTTCACCGTTTCGAGATCAATAAACATTTGTTTCGCGATTTTGCTCCGGCTCTTACCTTCGGCCACCTGTTCAAGTATTTCGGTTTCGCGTTTGGTAAGCGGTGAGTTCTGATTTTTATGAAAGGAGCGTATGACAATTTTGGCAATGTTCATGCTCATCGGGGCGCCACCATTAATAACTTCCTGAATAGCATCCATTATTTTTTCGGCACTTTCGTTTTTAGTCAGGTATCCGGATGCTCCTCTGGTAAGGGCTTTAAAAACATTCTCCTCATTATCATATACAGTTAGCATTAGAACATGTGCTTTGGGTAGCAACTGCCTGAGCTTGGGCAGCGCATCAATGCCTTTTATACCTGGCAGCTCAATATCCAGAAGTATTACGTCAGGGGCATCGCTTTGTATTTTACTCACTGCCTGCTCGGCGTTTGCATAGGTTTTTACCACTTCGTATTTATCGGAGTTGTTTATGAGGTATGTAAATCCGTTGCGGATTGTTTCATCGTCCTCAATAATGGCTACTTTAATTTTTGTTACCTGTTCCATGTTAAATTGGTGTTGCTTTAAGTAAAATGTTAAGGTGCGTGCCTATGCCTTCCCCGCTTTGAATTGTAAGTTTTCCATTAAGGCGTGTTACTCTGTTTTCAATATTACGAAGTCCGTTACCGTTGTGAACCGCGCTTGTGTCGAATCCAGTACCATTGTCGCGGACAGTTATATTCATTTCAAGGCCGGGGCCCAACTTTACCTCAACCATTACTTTTTCGGCGTTTGAATGCTTTAGAATATTGTTATACGCCTCTTTAAAAATCATCGTAAGATTTCGGCTAAAGTCAAGTTGTAGTTTTACTGATGAGTTTTTCTCGATATTATGATGATAATCAAAATCAATATGGGTTTCGCTGAAAAGTTCGGTGCCGATACTTTTAATGTGCTCGGCAATTTCATAAATGCCATCGTTTTGTGCGTTGAGCGACCAGATAATATCGCGTGATCCTTTGTACAAGGAAGTGGTGTTTTCCTTGATTTGGTCAACCAGGTTCGATACATCCCTGGTTTCACTTGTCACTTTACTTGAAAGCATATCGGCCAGCACCGAAATGCGTGTAAGACGGTTGCCCATTTCATCGTGAAAGTCCTCAGCGGTGCGTTGCCTCAAACGTGTAAATTCTTCCTCCCTAATCTTTTCGGTGAGTTCCTTCGCTTTTTGTTTGCGTATTTGCCTGTTGCGTGTAATGAGCCATGCTATAAGTCCGCCGGTGAGCAGCAGGGCAATTACCACAATTACCTGAAAAATACTGGTTTGGTAAAACGCTTTTTTTATTTCAAAAACATATTCAAGTGAGTTGGAGGATCCGATTCCATTTTTTGTTACCGCAGTTACATTTAAAGTGTAAACTCCAGGAGGAAGCAGCGGATAAATAAGAACCGGATTTGTGCTGGTGGTGTATTGATTGTCAATACCCTCCAGCTTGTATTTATAGATTACGTCAGCTGGATTGGTGAAGTATATTGAGCTGAGTTCGAAAGTAATATGATTTTGATTGGGACCAAGGCTTAATTGCTGAGGCACATCGAACCAGTCGGACTTTTTTGTGAAGAGGCTTGAATCATCTATGCTCGACGAAAAGAGCTTTACAGAGCGAAGTATTACATAGGGTTTGCTGTCCTGATTAAAACTGGAGTTGGGATTAAAGTAAAACAACCCTTTTGTGGTTCCGAACCATAACGTTGAGTCTTTGGCTTTAAGAAGGCAATTTTGGTTACATTCCATACCAAGCAGGCCATCCGAGCGGCTATAGTTTTTTATCGCAGTGATTTTATATTCCGGGCTCAGTTTCATGTTGCAGATTCCAAATCCGGTTCCTACCCAGGCATTGTAGTTTTCCGACACATGGATGCTGTAGATAAAATTATTTGGAAGGCCGTCGGACGTGGTAAAGTGCAATATTTTTCCTGTTTTAAAATTCCAGCTCAGAATACCCCGGTCGCCGGTACCTATCCAAACCATGTTATTTTGGCGCGAAGTACACAGGACATAACTTTTCGAAAGGGTTTCATCGGAGATGGGTTTAAGGCTATCTGTGCCGTTAATAAAAAACATGCCCTGTACAGTACCAACCAACAGGCTGTCGCGACCAAAAGGGATGACGGAGGTAACCACCATGTTGTTACAGGCTTCTATTTTGAACACTTCATGTTTTGGAGTAAGTCGGTGCAGACCATGTCTTCCGCCAATAATAATATTGCCTTTTTGATCCTGTGTAATACAATTTGCACCTTTGGGCATGGCATCATTGCCTCCATTGGCCTCCACATTCAAAAGTTTTTTTTCTGTGTTATAAATCCAGATACCCCTTGTGATAGTGCCAATCCAAACATTGTTCTGTTTGTCGCTGAAAAGGCAGTAAATTTTGTTGTCGGGGGTGCCGGCCAGTTGGGCCACCTTTTTAATGCTGTCGTTTACGCGGTATATACTTCCACCGTAACTGGCGGCATAAATGTTTCCATCGCTGCTTTGGGTAACTCCTGTTATAATGGGATTATCCAGCCCTGAACTTTTATCAAAATATGTAATAGTGTTTTGTTTAAGACCAAAAATTCCATCTCCGTCTGTGGCAAACCAAAGGTTATTTTCCGAATCGGTAAACACCTGTGATACCGTGTTATCGGTTAAACCGTTGCTACTGTTATAATGCCACATCACGCCATTCTCAATCTTATAAACACCCGAATAGGAACCCAGCCAGATGTTGCCTCTGCTGTCTTCGGTAATACTGATAAAGCCCTGTGGGGCCGATGCAGGAATAGGCGCCCCGTAAGCAACGATTTGGTTTTTGCGGAGTGCAAACAAACTCCCGCGAATGAGCAACAGGGTATCTCCGCCCGTTGTAACCATAAGTGAACCAACAAAGGCATTTTTATGTTCGGTGTTTACCGTATAAAGTTTGGAAATCTTTTTTTCGGGGCTGTACCGGTAAATGCCTTTGGCAAAAACAAAAGCAAGAATATCACCGTTCCGTTGCCTCGAAATGGTACTTACACGTTCGTTTGTGTCGCCCGAAAAATTAAGACGTTCTGGTACAAAGTTTTTTACCTGATAAGGTTTAAAGTTGTTCAGCAACAGAACCGAACTATCGGTCATGCGACACATGGCGGTTACGTTATTAACAGGGCCATTGCCAGGTTTGAGATAACGGAATTTTTGACCGTTAAAAATGGATACGCCATGGTTTGAGGCTACCCACAAATTATCATGGTCATCATTAAGCATTACGCTTACATTGTTTGTAAGCAAGCCTTCCTGCACACTGTAGCCTGTAAATTTATTTCCATCAAGCGATGAAATACCCCCTTCGGTGCCAATCCAAAGCTGGTGGTGCCGATCCTGAAAGATATAGGAAGCCTGCGACTGAATGAGTCCGTCTTCCACGGTCCAGTTAAGAAAATTGTATTTCTGGGCAAACCCGCAAATGCTGATGAGCCCCGAAAGAAATGCTATACCTAAACGATGTATCAAAAAAGTTACAATTTATTTATTTTATGTTCAATGCTGGTGCGGCTTTGCATCAGCGATTCTTTTTCATCCTTGGCACTGGTTTCCTTAATAAGAGCGTCCATTCTGTCAAGTATGTTTTCGCGCATTGTATTGATAAGCACCTCTTTTAATGCAGGCTGGGCCTTGTTTAAAGCGTTTATACAATCGTTTGAGGCTTGTTCGAAACTGGAAGCTTTTGTACAGCGTTTCATAAAGCCGCCGTAAAGCCTGAAGTATTCAAACGGATCAAGTTTTGGATACAAGTTGGTTAAATTACTGAAGTAATTTATGTTTGCGTCACCACCGGTTTGCGAATAAACATAGCATAATGCATACATGAGCATTGTGTTTTTATCGTTTTCGAGCAGTTTGGCCTCTTCAAGGGCCTTCGCCGGATTTACTCTTGAAAGGGCCACGATAGTGTTGTAGAGTATGGTGTAGGATTTTTCTTTCAACAATTCGGTACACAGCTTTTCTGTTTCACTGTCTTTGAAATTATCGGACAAAAAGA
This sequence comes from uncultured Bacteroidota bacterium, assembly GCA_937868675.1. Taxonomy (GTDB): domain Bacteria; phylum Bacteroidota; class Bacteroidia; order B-17B0; family Aurantibacillaceae; genus Aurantibacillus. The sequence continues at coordinate 10,665 of CALMNJ010000040.1, forward strand.
GCAGGGCGGTGCCTCTAACTTTGTTGCTTTTGTCGTTGAGGGCTATCCGGTGCATGCAGTTTTTTATTTCATCAGGGTGGTCTTTAACGGATTTATTAAGGCTGCTGATGGCCCGCATACGCAGGTCGGGCCAGTTGTCTTTTTCGGCGGCGTTAATAAACAAACTGTAAACATCATTTCTTGTATTGTATGCGTTCAGATATCCCAAAGCCTCCGAGCGGTCGCCGAGCAGGGTGCCATGATTAAACAAATAGATATATTCTTCGGGCGTTTTTGGAAAGCGTTTAATGGCCAGTAGTTGCCG
>CALMNJ010000041.1 GCA_937868675.1 uncultured Bacteroidota bacterium
GCTGGCCTCCAGTTTTTGTAACTGTTCGTTAAGTTTGTACTGGTAAAACCCATAGCTAATCCGAAGTTTGTATGCATGCGCTTTGGTTTGCTTTTTTGTATCTTCATTATTCAGAGCCAGATCAATGGCTTCTTTGGCCGAATTAAGATAAGCCAGGTTTGGCTTGCCGTCTCGTTGTGTTTCTTCATAGTCGCTGAGCGCACGCCAGGCGGCCTGTACTTTCGATTTTTGTGCAAAGGCCTGTGTCCCAAACAGGAATAACGCCAGGGTGATAAATGCAGGTTTAAACATGGTGCAACGTTTGATCATTTGTATTTAGCGGCCTTTTCGGCTTCACCCAGCCTGGAGTACACCTGAAATAACCTTTGCTTGTACGCCTTGTCAGGATTGATCTCAAATGCCTTTTCAAGAAACGGAATTGCCTTTTTAAAATTGTCTTTTATACTTTCTTCGTATTCTTTTGCTTTGGCCTTTTCGCTTGGCGGAAGGTCATTTAGCTTCTTATTAAACTCATTGGCCTTGTTAAAGTAATAAGCGCCAAGCTTAAAGTTAACGGCTTCATAGTCCGGTTTAATTTCAAGTGCCTTCAGGTATTCTTTTTCTGCGTTTTCGTTGTCGTTTGTTTTTTCATACACCTGTCCAAGCACAACGTGCAGCACTTCGTTATCGGGCGCAATTTCGATTGCAGCCTTTAATTTGTCGCGAAGCTCATTGGTTTTTTTACGGGCCAGATAAATGTCAATTTCTGTACCAAGCAGTTCCATGTTGTCTTCAAACAGTAGCTTTCCCTTCTCTATAAAACCAAGCGCTGCCGCCGTGTCTTTGTCACGTAACGAAAGCTTTGTCATGTCGGTGTATATTCTTGGTTCACGGTATTTCATTTCAATAAGTTTGTTGGCAAACTCAATGGTTTTTTCCTTATTGGGTATTTGCTTATACATTTCAAACTTGCCAAAAATGATTTTTTCCTTTGTAATATTCTGGCGTTTCATGCCTTGTTCAAAGTCGAAAGGAAGGGCCTTTTCCAACAGGTCGTAGCATTTTAGTGCGGCATCATAATTCTTAACGCGGTAAACATAATAATCCACCTTACGCTTGGTGGCAGCCGCAGCAAGCACTACCGGGCCTTTTACATCATCCTTATATATATCTTTACCCTTATCAAGGCTCAGGCAATTCACAAAAGCGTCAAGTGCCTTTTCTTCGGCCTCCTGATCCACATCGCGCACTTTTTGTGAGGTATCGGAGTAAATAGCTTTGTAAACGAGACCCCGGTTCATCCACATCTTTGCACTGCCCTTTGTATCATCATGTACTGCAGCAGCATCGGCCGATTCTTTTGCTTTTACATACTCCTTATTGCGGAGATAGTTGATCATATTCTGAACCTGAATGTTCTGGGCGTTGATCCCTGTAATTGTGGCAGTAAATGCCAGCGCTATAAGTTTTTTGATTTTCATTTTTCTTTAACTAAAAAGCCACCAAGTTTTTAATCTTAGTGGCTTTATTAACGGATTAATATTGCACTAATTGCGCTTGGCCGTGCAAATATTGTGCATTTGTGCTAATTAATCAATAGAAATCTTCTTTAATTTAACCTTATTTAGTGCTTCCTTGTTATTAGCGTCTTTGGACAGTTTTTCTATCTGTGATTCAATAATCCATTTGTCGCCTACCACCACTGTGGTAAGGTTATTGGAGTTGAAGTATTTCTTAATCTGCTGATTCACTTCATCCTTTGTTATGCTCTTAAGAATTTGATTTTGCTTGGTAGGATAGTCTTTCTCAAGGTTAAAGCGTGCCATTCCAGATAGGAACGCCAACTTTTGTTCAGGCGCCTCATACCTCAACGCTTCCTGATTAAGGAGTGAGTTTTTGGTAAATTCAAGCTCCTCGTCAGTGATACCGCTGGCTTCGTATTTTTTGAACTCTTTCAGTATCTCGGCCAGAGATAATGCCGTAGCTGCGCGTTTCACAGACGTTCCGATTGCAAAGGTTCCATGGTATTTACCACCGCTGAAGTTCGAGTAAATGCCATAGGTATATCCCTTCTGTTCGCGAAGGTTAAGGTTAATCCTGCTATTGAAGTTACCACCAAACACGAAGTTGGCAATCTGGTTTTTGAAATAATCGCCAGTGGCATCGTATTTAAGTGAAGGGAATCCCATTTGGATGACCGAAGATGGTGCCAATGATTTATTGAAAATAAAAAACCGAGGCTCAGTTGTAGCAACAGGTTGCGGTGCGGCCGGAACCACTACCGTTTTTGCCTGCCAGTTTTTAAGGAACGCAAGCTTGCCAAGCATTTCCTTTTCATCAACATCACCAACCACCACAATATTTGCATTAGATGGGGTATAAGCTTTTTCAAAATACTCTTTAAGATCGGTCAGTTGCACGTTATCAACCGATTTCATAGATGGTGCAAGGCCAAAAACATTGTCACCGTAAAGCGCATAATTAAACATGATAGAGGCCTGATAGCTTGAGTTCACTTTCAGGTTTTTGAGGTTCTCTTTATACTGTTTTTTTACAAGTTTAAAATCCTCCTCCCTGAAACCCGGATTCAGTAGTTTTTCTTCCAGCAGTTTCAACGTGGCATCAAGGTTCTTACGAAGGCACGACACATTAATGACGTTAGCTGTTTTTCCAGGCAAAAAGTCAATTGAACTGCCGAGCTTATCCAATTCGGCACTTATTTGTTCGGTTGTAAAATTCTTGGTGCCTTCGTTCAAAATTCCAGCCGTTAGTTCCTGTATGCCAAGTTTTTTTAGCTTATCCTCGCCAAGCAGCAAAACACCGCCGTCAATCGAAATGTTGATGTTAACTTCAGGTGTTTCGTTGGTTTTGGTACCTGTGATAATAAGACCGTTTTCTAACTTTGAGTTGTAAAACTCAGGCACCTTCACTGTTTTAGAGGCTCCAGGCTTAGGACGCGCCGAACGGTCAAATTTATCCGGAATCGGGGTGTAGGTTAATCCATTGTACTCAGGATTTGGAGGAAATACCTGCCCGGCATAAGGATTCACACTTTTTACCGAATCTTTCTCGTCAATGATTGGGTACGTATTCAAAATAGCAGCGCCTGTTCCCTTTACATATTTATTAAACACTCGCGAAATATCATCTTTAGTAACTCTTCCATAGCGGTCAATTTCGTCGCTTATAGAATACTGGCGACCAATAAGGCGCTCCCAATCCGACAAAATGTAAGCTTTACCCAACGTTGTACCCATAATTCCGTAAATTCTAGATTCAAGTTGCCCTTTGGCCCTTTGCAGAGCCTCGTCGGTAA
>CALMNJ010000042.1 GCA_937868675.1 uncultured Bacteroidota bacterium
CAGGATCTTCAACAATAAAGTTATTGAACGTGCCTTCAGGCCATGAGCTTAACACACCCCTTTTATCAAAGGCATACTCCAGTTTTGAGGCAAGTATTTCAACCGGCCGTTCGATGGGTTCGCTGTTAAGATCGCCCATCACAATCAGTTTGTTTTTTTCCGGTTGCATCTTAGCCACCAGCCCAAGAATAAGTTCTGCAGACTTTTCACGCGCCAGTTTACCAATATGATCAAAGTGGGCATTAAATACATACAAAGTGTCGCTGCCTGTTATGGCAACAAGCTTTACAAACGTTACTATCCGGTTCAGGGCGGCGTCCCAACCTTTCGATATAGTGTCGGGCGTTTCAGACAGCCAGTAGGTTTTGCTGTTCAAGAGTTTAAACTTACCCGTATTATAAAAAATTGCCGCGTATTCGCCCTTCTGTTTACCATCGTCACGTCCAACGCCTGCAAAGCTATATCCGGCAAGAGCAGAGTCGAGATACATGACCTGACTGTGCAATCCCTCCTGTATTCCAAGAACATCCGGATGATGTTTCTTTATCATCTGCACCAACTCACTCTTTCGTAGGCTCCACCAATTGTCCTTATCGCCCGGATTATCATAACGCAGATTGTAACTCATAACCACAACCTGTGCCCTGAGCAGCGTGCTGATGAATAACAGCATGATAATGGTGACACCCGTTTTCATTGGATCAATAAATGTTTGATTCCATTCTGCTTCCTTTATTAAATATAACTTTTCAGCAGCAACCTTTTGCGAAATCGCTTTTAAATAACTCCCGGACTTTACGGCATTCACGGATATAATTGACGACAAACAGAAGATTTATAAACACCAGATAAAGTATTAACGCTGTAACTTTCACAACAGAAACCTGCCAAAGCACAACCGCATTAATAACAACAAGCAGGAGCACGGATGAAACACGGGGCCTCATTTTCACCAAAATGGTTGTTGTTGCACCGTCCATTATTTTTCCGCTCATGTAAGGCAAAATGCTGTTTTTATTCCTTTTCACCCTCGCAATTCCGAAGTCGCTTTCACCAATCTTTCCATAAAATAGCTTATCGGTAAAATTAAATTTACTAAACGGGAGTTTACCAGTGTACGTTTGCAGCTTAAGCCGTTCAATGATTTCCTGCCTCGCGCACTGGCTTTGTATCGTAACCCGGTTCAGATACATTCGCTTGCTTCTAAAACGCTTTACTCATTATTTTTGTCCCACTGCGGATTTTTGGACGCTTTTTTGCTGCCTTCGTACAGCTCGTATTTTAAGAAACGGCATTCGAGGGCGCCATTGTAAACCTGAATTTTGCGTGACGGACGCAGGCCGATGCTTTTTATGGCTTCGGGCCGGCTGGTAATGATCCAGGCATTAAAATTTTTAAAATCCTTTTTCAGCTTATCACCAATTTCTTTGTGCAGCTTTTCAATTTCGGGTACCGGAAGCCTCTCGCCATAAGGCGGGTTTAGAATAAGCACACCACCGTTGCGCTCAGGTTTCAGATCAAAAAACGACTGGTTAACACAGGTCACCACATCTTCCACCTTGGCATTCTTTACATTGCTCTGTGCTTTTTTTATTGTTGGTGCATCAATATCATTGGCAATAATTTCAACTTTATCTTCCTTAATCCGGCTAAGAGCGCTGTCAAAAATTGTCTCGTAAAGTTGTTCATCAAAATTATTCCAGCGCATAAAGCCAAAGTCGTTTCGGTAATAGCCGGGAGGAATGTTGTTGGCCCAGATAGCCGCCTCAATTGCTATGGTAGCGGCGCCGCACATACCATCAATAAGCAGCCGGTGCTTTTCCCACCCGCTTAGTTTTACCAAACCTGCGGCCAGCACTTCTTTCATGGGCGCCTCGTTTATATCGGCCCGGTATCCGCGTTTATACAAAGGCTCGCTGCTGCTGTCGAGATGAAGGCTCACTTCATTCCGAAAGATATGCGCATAAACTTTCAGTTTGGGTCTTAGCAAATCCACGTCGGGGCGCTTGCCGGTGCGGTCGCGAAACCGATCCACAATGCCATCCTTAATTTTTTGCGATACAAACTGGCTGTGTGTGAAGTGATCGGAGTTCAAAACACTTTCAACCATAAGTGTGTCGCTGTTCGAAATAAATTTCTCCCAGGGTATTGTCTTAATCGCATCGTAAAGCTGCTGCTCGTTTCCTGCATTAAACTTCGCAATGGGCACAATTACCTTCAGGGCAGTATGAAGGCACAGGTTTATCTTGTACATAAACCCCAGATCGCCCGTTACCGAAACTCCGCGCTTAAAAACAGCCACATTTTTACCGCCTAGTTGCTGAAGTTCTTTGGCTAAAATTTCCTCGAGTCCGAAAAAGGTGGTTACCTTCATTTCGAAATCGTTCTGGTGATCGTATGTGTAAAGTAAATTCAAGCCTGTAATATTTCTGATGTGTTTGTTTTTATTTTCTCTGCAATCTCCTCGGTGGGCAGGTCGTTATCGTCGGTACCAAACGGATCTTCAATTTCCTCGCTGATGATTTCGAGCGAAGCAAAGGCGTAAAACATTACCATGACAATAATTACCGACCAGTAACCAAGGCTGAGGCCAAAGGCAAAGGGCATGGTGATGATATAGATAAACACGATCTTTTTTATGAAAATACTGTAAGCATAAGGAATAGGTGTGTTGCGGATGCGCTCACAGGCCCCGCAAATATCGGTGAGCTCATTGAGGTTTGAATTAATTAGCAGATGACCATTGCTGTTATCGTAACGCTCGCAAATTTCCCGGCTTTTTTCTGCCAGCAGCCGGGCAATAAAATTTGGTTTATGCGAAGCAGCCAGATATTTTTCCTTTTCAATCAGTGATCCAAAAACAAGTTGTTTTTCGCCTGTGTTGCCACGCAGGTGTTCCTTGAGCGATACGGCATAAGCTGCCAGAAGCAAAGCCATTTCATTCCGAGTGCCGTTTTCCTGCCGGGGAATAATGGCATTTAATTTCAATGCCAGATTACGCGAATTGTTGAGCAAGGCCCCCCATAGTTTGCGGCCTTCCCACCAGCGGTCGTAAGCCGAGTTGATGCGAAAAACAAGCACCAGCGAAATGATAAACCCCGAAATCTGATGAAACACCGTGAGGTTGGCCGGCAATGAGTCTTTTAAAAAACGCTGCTCGAGGTAACTTACGCCTGCCGTAATAAGTCCCAGAAAAAGAATAACCGGGAGCAGAATGCGCATGGTGTCGCTTTTGTGCAAATGCACAATCAGCTTTATCCAGTCTTTAGGATTATACGTTACCATTTAAGTATGATCAGAAGCTGAGAATGGTTTTCCTGATAATGTCAACACATTCCATCAACTGCTCTTCGGTTATCACCAGCGGCGGTGCAAAACGAATGATGTCGCCATGCGTTGGCTTTGCCAGTAACCCGTTTTCGGCAAAACGCAGGCACACATCCCAGGCTGTTTTATCATTTCGTTCTTTTATAACAATGGCGTTAAACAGCCCTTTTCCGCGCACAGCAGTGATAAGATCGCTGTCCTGCATCAGTTTTTTCATTTCAGCGCGGAAAATACGTCCAAGGCGTTCGGAGTTGCCCGCCATGTTCTCGTCTTTTAAAACCTGCAACGCTTCCATGGCCACAGCGCAGGCCAGAGGGTTGCCGCCGTATGTGCTACCGTGTTCGCCAGGTTTAATGGTGAGCATAATTTCATTTGACGCCAGAACCGCGCTCACAGGCATAATGCCACCGCTGAGGGCTTTGCCCAGAATAAGTATATCGGGCTTCACTTCCTCATGGTCGCAGGCAAGCATTCTGCCCGTGCGGCAAAGCCCGGTTTGCACCTCATCGGCAATAAACAACACCTTGTATTTCGTGCATAATTCACGTACGCCTTTCAGATAACCGGCATCAGGAACCATCAGGCCTGCCTCGCCCTGGATAGGCTCCACT
>CALMNJ010000043.1 GCA_937868675.1 uncultured Bacteroidota bacterium
TGTGTTATCCAAAGCGCTTTCTTCGTTCACAATCCCTTTGGTGTAGGCTGTCCTGACAGAGGTTAATATGGGATTCATATCAGGCATATTCAGGCTTGGTCATCCAAGAATGATAGTAGTCCTTAACTTCATAATGCATGGCCTCCTTGGTTATTTTAAGCGGATTGAAAGGATCAATCATAACGGCCAGTTCTTTGGTTTCTTTTTTGCCAATACTGCGTTCAATTGCGCCGGGATGTGGTCCGTGGGGAATACCGGCAGGATGCAAGGTAAATTGTCCCTTTTGGATATTATTGCGGCTCATAAAATCACCGTCCACATAATAGAGCACTTCGTCGGCATCAATGTTACTGTGATGATATGGTGCGGGAATAGCATCGGGATGATAATCGTATAGGCGTGGAACAAAAGAACAGATCACAAAATTGCGCCCTTCAAACTGCTGGTGAATAGGCGGCGGCATGTGGATACGGCCGGTAATGGGCTCAAAATTAAAAATAGAAAAGGCATAGGGATAACTGTAGCCATCCCAGCCAATAAGGTCGAACGGATGGGTTTCGTAAGTGTAAGGATAAATAAGCCCGCGTTTTTTAATCATGATCTTAAAATCGCCATGCTCCCCATGCGTTTCAAAGTTTGTTGGGAGTTTAAAGTCGCGCTCGCAGAATGGTGAATGCTCCAGTAATTGTCCAAACTCATTGCGGTAGCGTTTGGGAGTGCGGATGGGGCTGTGCGATTCTACAAAAAGTATTTTGTTGTCTTCACTGTCAAATTCAAGTTTATAAACTGTCCCTCGTGGTATTACCACATAATCTCCGTATTCAAATTCAACGGTGCCATACATGGTTTTGCAACGCCCGCTGCCGCGGTGAATAAAAAGCATCTCATCAGAGTCTGCATTCTTAAAGTAGTAATCATCCATAGTTGCGCTCGGGCAGGCAACTCCAATCTGCATATCGTCGTTAAAAAAGAAAACTTTGCGGCTTTTGATATAATCGGCTTCGGGCTCCACCTCATAGCCCATAAAGCTGAGTGCTTTCAGGTTTTCATCAATGCCAATTTCGGGCCTTACCGAAAATGGTTTGCCAAGATCCTTAACCAGCGTAGGGGGATTGAGATGGTAAACCAATGAAGAGGTGCTTGAAAAACCCTCAGTTCCAAACAATTCTTCGTGGTAAAGTTGTCCGTTGGGCTGGCGGAAAACCACGTGCCTTTTGGCCGGGATCTTTCCATGACGCTGATATACTGGCATGATATTTTTTTACAAAGAAGTAAAGTAAAAGCCGAAAGCTGAATGATTTAACTCAGAAAATGCCGGTGATATAAGTCAGGTTATCGCCCCTTACTTAAATGTTGATCAGGAATGGTGATCAGGGCAAATGGAAATGGCATTTCATTTGCTGCGCGAAACAGAACTTTTTTGGAGTCGTTGCTATAGCTTTGCCATGTGGGTCTTATTGAGTAAACTTTCGAGGCTACCTACCACTTATGTTCTTTCACCACGTCCACAAATAGCTTTACTTTTTCTTTGTCCAGATCGGGATACAAACCATGCCCCAGATTGCAGATATAGCCTTGTTTTCCGAATGCCCGTAACATTTTTGACGTCTCCTCAATAATTGTTTTTTCGGAAGCATAAAGCAGACAGGGGTCAGCGTTGCCCTGCAGTGCTTTAGTGCCTGCCTGTGTTCTTGCCCTTTGGGGATCAATGGTCCAGTCGAGCCCGATGGTGTTACAGTTGGTTTTGGCAATTTCGCCAATGGCGTAATGCGCGTCTTTACCAAAAATGGTAATGGGCACCAGAGGAGCTAGTGCCACGCATATTTGTGCTATATAACGCAGCGAAAACTCGTAGTACATCTTCTCGCTTAATACACCGGCCCAGGAGTCAAAAATCTGTAGCATATCGGCACCGGCCTCAACCTGGCCCTTCAGGTAATTGATAACGCTGTTAGTGATTTTTTGTAATAAGAGGTGTGCTTCGTTTGGCTGCGTGTACAAAAATTGTTTGGCTTTGCTAAAGGTTTTACTGCCGCTTCCTTCTATCATATAGGCCAGAAGCGTCCAGGGCGCTCCCGAAAAACCAATCAACGGAACCCGCCCATTGAGCTCTTTTTTGGTAAGCCTCAGCGCATTCATCACATACTCTAGATCGGCTGAATCTGCTATTTTAAGGGCTTCAATATCGGCTTTGGTTTTTATGGTTTTCTCAAACCAAGGACCCTTTGCCTCAATCATCTTATAGGGTAGTCCCATGGCCTCCGGTATTACCAGAATATCGCTGAAAATAATGGCGGCATCAACGCCAAGAATATCCACGGGTTGAACGGTAACCTCACAGGCTAGTTCAGGACTTTTTACAAATTCAACAAAGTTTCTGGCTCTGGCCCGGGTGGCCCGGTATTCGGGGAGCACACGGCCCGCCTGGCGCATCAGCCATACGGGTGCCCGTTCCACTTCCTGCCCTCTGGCAGCCCTCAGCAAAAGGTCGTTTTTTAACATCCCGTAAAGGTACAAGCAAAATTTAGTATGAGGTGAATTAATAAAAATAATTAGGCAAATGCGAGCCGGTTGTTTGTAGGGCTGATTAATGCACAGTATCTTGCAATCGTTAAAATGAAAAAAGTAATATTACCATTTTTGTTTCTGTGCCAGGTTATTTCAGCCCAGGAGCATGCCTGCGCCAAAGTAAAAAGAGCCTCGGCCGCTTCAATGATTCAATTGCAGGCTAAAGCCGCTCAACTAAGCCCACAAATTTCACACGAACTCAAGTACGATGTCAGATTTGTACACCTGGATGTGGATGTAGAACGAACAAACAAGTACATTATCGGTAATGTAAAAACGGTTGCAACCGTTACCATCGCACCTTTGGACACCTTTATGACCTTGTTGCATCAGAACCTGACCATTGATTCGGTTAGATTCAATAACTCGTTGATGACACCTACCCGTGTTGACAGCATTGTGAAATTTAAAACACCTGCAACACTGACTACAGGCGCCACCTTTACCTGTGTAATCTATTATAAAGGTACACCGCCTGTCGGCGGATCGGCAATTGGCAGCGGATTCAGCAATGGCACTTCGCCAAGTTGGGGAAATCAGGTAACCTGGAGCCTTAGTGAAAGCCTCGTAGCTTATCACTGGTGGCCCTGCAAACAAATTCTTACTGACAAAATTGATTCGAGTTGGGTATTTATTACAACCGATTCACTTAATAAGGCGGGTTCGAATGGTTTACTGAAAAATGTGGTGGTAGTAGGTAACAAAAAACGTTACGAGTGGAAATCGCACAGGCCCATTGCCTATTATCTTATTTCGGTTGCAGTTGCCAAATACAAAGAGTACAGGCTTTACGCCAAGCCACTGTATCTGCCGGGCGATTCTATTTTGATTCAAAATTATATTTACGATGGCGCCATCAATAATACCAACTGGATTGCAAACCAGAAGCCAACATTAAATCAAATGCCGCAGGTACTCGAATTCGAATCCAAAATGTATGGCATGTATCCATTTTACAAAGAAAAATATGGTCATTGTATGGCACCGCTCGGTGGAGGAATGGAGCACCAAACCATGACCACTCTTGGTTTTTTTGATTACTATATTGATGCACATGAGCTTGGTCACCAGTGGTGGGGCGATAACGTTACATGCAAAAGCTGGGGCGATATTTGGATTAACGAAGGTTTTGCCTGCTACACCGAGCATCTGGTGGCACAATATTTAGATCCGGCCAATTTTGCCTCTAACCTGAATAATGCCCACCTTAATGTAATGGGGCAGCCAGGTGGAAGTATTTACTTTACAAATCATGACACTTTAAATTCCACCCGCATTTTCGACAGCCGGTTAACTTACGACAAGGGCGGAGCAATTATTCATTCACTTCGTTTTCTAACCAACAACGACTCGCTCTGGTTTAATACACTAAGGAGCTTTCAAAACACCTACAAAAATAAAACGGCTTCAACGGTTGATTTCATGAACCATTATCAATCTCAAACAGGGATTAACCCAACACAGTTTTTTAACCAATGGTACTATGGCGAAGGTTATCCAACCTTTAATGCGAAATGGAATTACACCGGAACAAACTGCATTATTACCTGTACGCAAACAACAAGTATGCCCGCGGTAACGCCACTGTTTATTACCCCGGTTGAGTATAAAATTATCCGGTCGGGCATGTCAGATACCACTATACGTGTGATGCACAGCAACGCGGTTGAAACGTACACGATTCCTATGACTGCTACGGTCACACAAATTATGTGTGATCCCAATAACTGGATTATCAATAAGGTCATAGGGCCCTCGCGCGATGCTACGCTTGGGATTACACCTGTGAATACTGATGCTGTTATAGAACTTTCGGCTTTGGAGAAAGTGAGTGTTGGCCCCAATCCTTGCCGCGACATGTTGCGGATTAACAATCCGGCCGGAGCAAAAGGCAGAATTATACTTTATGATCTGCACGGAAAATTATTGGAAACAAAATGGCTCGATCAACAAAACACACTTGATTTGGGCCGCCATTCCCCGGGCATTTATTTTGTGAGTATTGTTGATGCAAATGGGCTTGAACATCAGCGGCAACGGGTGATCCGGAATTAACTTTCGCAGAAAAGCATTTAAACCAGAAAATCGTAAATCCGTGCATTTGGATTCTGTCTCCTGTTATGCCGTTTACCATTTGCAAACCGCCACTTATGTATTTAAATAATAAGCAGTATGTACTGTGGAGCATTTTCAATAATTTTGGACAAAGCCTGAATCGAATGAAAAAAACCATACTGCTATTAATGAGTGTCGTCCCTTGTCTTATATCAGGACAGGAGCACTTTTGTGCTAAATCAAAAGCTTCGTCTGCGAAACACACTATGAGTGCTGCGGCACATGCTGCAGCAAACCCGCTTTTATCGCACGAGATGAAATACGACGTTAAATTTGTGCATCTTAATCTAAATGTAGAACGCACCAATTTATTTATCTCAGGGGGTGTAAAAACAGTGGCAACCGTTACGGCAACAGCTCTTGACACCTTTATGACGCTGCTACACCAAAACTATACGATTGATTCCGTTCGCATTAACGGCGCCTTATTAAACAGCCTGCACGTTGACAGTATAGTAAAAGTAAAGCTTCCATCGCCTCTGGCCAATGGGTCCACCTTTACGGCTCAGGTATATTATAATGGTACGGCACCGGGAGGCAATGTTATGTTACAAAGTGGCCTTAACAACGATGATAGCTGGTGGAGCCTCAACAATGATAAGGCCACCTGGAGCCTAAGTGAAAGCCTTGTGGCTTACCATTGGTGGCCCTGTAAACAGGTGCTAACTGATAAAATAGATTCGAGCTGGGTTTTCATAACAACCGATTCAACAAACAAGGCCGGTTCGAACGGAATATTAACCAATGTTGTTAATGTTGGCAATAAAAAGCGGTATGAATGGAAATCGCATAAACCAATTGCTTATTACCTGATTTCGGTTGCTGTTGCTAAATTCAAGGAATACAAACAATACGCAAAACCTCAATATCTGTCCAACGATTCCATTTTAATTCTGAATTATATTGACCAGGCAGCTTATAATACGCCTTATTGGATACAATACGAAAAACCAGCTTTGGATTCGATGCCACTTACCATTAATTTATTCAGCAACCTCTATGGAATGTATCCGTTTTATAAAGAAAAATACGGACACTGTCACGTACCTGTAGGTGGAGGTATGGAACATCAAACGATGACGACGATGGGGTTTTTTAGTTTCTGGATTGACGCACATGAACTGGGGCACCAGTGGTGGGGCGATAATGTTACCTGCAAAAGCTGGGGCGACATCTGGATAAACGAAGGCTTTGCTTCCTACTCCGAACATCTCGCCAATCAATACCTTACGAGTTATGCCACATTTACAACACACCTTAATAATGCTCACACCAATGTAATGGGGCAGTCAGGAGGCAGTTGTTATTTTACCGGTGCCGATACCATGAATGTGAGCCGCATTTTTGATAGCCGACTCACTTACGACAAGGGCGGAGCCATTATTCATACGTTGCGTTTTGTTACCAATAACGATTCTCTTTGGTTCGGCGTTCTGCGCGGATTCCAGAACACATACAAAAATAAAACAGCATCAGTCACGGATTTCAAAAACTACTATCACACTTTTACAGGTATTGATCCAACACAGTTTTTTAACCAGTGGTTTTATGGCGAGGGGTTTCCGATTTTTACTGTGCGTTACAACTACAACGGCACCCAATGTATTATCAAAAGTCAGCAAACAGTTAGCAAGGCTTCGGTAACACCACTGTTTCTTACCCCAATGGAGTATAAGATAAAACGTAAAAACATGCCTGACACGGTGGTTCGCGTTATGCACAACAATTCTATAGAGGTATATAACTTTAACCTTACCGGAACTGTAACCTCGGTTGTATGCGATCCAAACAACTGGGTTATTAATAAGACACAAGGTCCGTTTTACGATACAACCATTACCGGGTTTAAAAATTATGAAATTGTTGAAGCAGGTATCAGGCTTGGACCGAATCCAACAAAAGGACAGTTGAGCCTCATAAACAGTAATTCAATAAAGGGAAGTGTAAAAGTTTCTGATCAAAATGGCAGGGTAATACAATCTCTTGTTCTCGAAGATTACATGAATATTGATCTGAGCGGAAGCGCTGTTGGAATATATTTTATCTCGGTTTACGATTCCAGCAACAAACCTGTTGTAAGACATAAGATCATTAAACAGTAAGAAATTTACGGCAAACAAGCCCGGGCGGCGATAGGCGTTGCCCATCCCTCCCAAATTAATTTTATTAAATCAGTCAATTTAGTTACTTTTACGGGCTCTATTTTTGGCCTCGTAGTTCAATGGATAGAACGAAAGTTTCCTAAACTTTAAATACAGGTTCGATTCCTGTCGAGGCTACTAATCCAA
>CALMNJ010000044.1 GCA_937868675.1 uncultured Bacteroidota bacterium
GATTGATTTTGCCTCAGTGTTTGTATTGGTACGACTTGTATATTACCGGGTTTACCGGCGCAGCGATCTGTTTTTTACTTTTTTTATATTTAACCTCGTCATCTTTTTTATTTGTTTTCTGCTCAACAAAGTTGATTTGAGTATGGGAGCGGCTTTCGGGCTTTTTGCCGTGTTCAGCATGCTCCGTTACCGCACCGAGGATATCAGTATCAAGGATATGAGTTATCTTTTTCTGCTCATTGCCATAGGCTTGATTAATGCGGTTACCAAAATCAAAGACGCAAGCGATGTTTACGAATCCGCATTCCTCATTTTTGTAAATGCGTTTATTATTGTTATCACATTTCTTCTCGAGAGCAAGGTGTTTTTTAAAAAGGAGCAGGTACAGGTTGTAACCTACGATAACATTGACCTGATAAACAAAAATAACCAGCAGCTGCTCATTGACGATTTAAAAAACCGCACCGGACTAAATATAACACGGGTACAGGTTGGTAAAATTGACCTTTTAAAGGACTCCGCACAAATCAGGATATATTACATCGAAGATTGAAAAAGAGTGCTTTCATAGGTTGTTTTCTGTTGCTGTTTCTGTCGAAATACGTAACGGCGCAGGATTTTAACGACGATGCAAGGCTTTGGCTTTACCTGAAACTTGATAAAAAAATAGCACCGCGCCTTCGCGCACAGTTTATTATGCAAAACCGCTTCGACGACAATATCCGCACGTATGGTCAGGTTAACTTTAACGGAGAACTTAATTATAAACTGCTTGGATGGCTGCGGTTAACAGGCGGCTATGTATTCGGCAAGGTACAGCGTAAAGACCTCAATTATAGCAACCGCCATCAGACCTATGCAGGCTTTAGCGTACATACACAACACGATAAGTGGAAACTGGCATGGCGCGGCCTTATTCAGATGCAAATGAAGAACGTTTATTCGTCTGAAAATGGAAAGGTAACACATTGGTACGCCCGTAATAAATTTACAGTAACATACGAACTCAACAAACGGTACGAGCTTTACGTGGCAGAAGAACTGAACAGTCCTTTTAATGAATTTTCTCAATTGCCCGTAAATCGAACCCGAAGTTTTGTTGGCGTTGTATATAACCTAACAAGGAGTTCTTATATTGAAACCTACTTCCTTCTTCAAAAAAAGTATAGCTTTAACTCGCCACCAGGCCGAGACTTTATTTACGGCCTGACGTTTTCGCACAGTTTTTAAATTCTTACTTTTACCGCCGCAATGTCTATCTGGAGCGGCGAAATTACAATTGATATGCTGAACACCCTTAACAGCGATACCCTGGGCAATCACATGGGGATTGTGTTTACCAAAGTGGGGCACGATTTTTTGGAGGCGCAGATGCCGGTAACCGATAATACGCGCCAACCCTTTGGATTGCTCCATGGAGGAGCCTCGGTGGCCCTGGCCGAAACCATTGGCAGTGTGGCAAGCTGGTGCGCCGTAAATCGCGAATTTTTTATGGGGGTAGGGATTGAAATCAATGCCAATCATATTAAATCGGTTACAGAGGGCACTGTGAAGGCGGTGTGCAGCCCGGTAAAAATTGGCGGCAAAGTGCACGTATGGGACATTCGGATAAGTGATGGTGCCGGCGAACTTTGTTGCATAAGCAGGTTTACCTGCATGATTGTGCCCCTGCGCCGCGCAAAACAATAAATTAATGTAAGCTTCAAAAAATTAATTTAATTTTGACGTTTTAAATATGAAAAACATCGCAAAAATAGCAGCAATCGCCTTTGCCACCGGCGCATTAATCTCCTGCGGAGGAAGTAAAGATCAGGATCATGGTCACGACATGGTTGACAGTACCAGTGTTGCAGTAAAGGATACAACCCCGGTAACCGTTGATGATACAACGAAATTTAAATTTGACTACGTAATAGCCAACATACCCTCTCCGGCCAATATGCTCAACGATTTTAAATCGTACAAGGCCGGTTATAACCGTGCTATTTTACTGGATGTGGAAAAGGCCCCCTCGGTGCCTGGCGATATGCACAAGTCGTATTATCTGGGCGCACTTAACATGGATATGGGCTATGCCATGACTCATCAGGTGGGTGTTGATGTGATAAAATTCGTAAAAGGCGTGGTTTTACTCTCAGACCAGTTGGGGTTAAGCAGCTCAATTAACGCGATGGTAGGTAAGCGCGCCGAAAACAACATGAATAATCCGGACAGCATTTATAAAATAATGGATGATATTTTCGTTAAAAGCGACGAATATCTGCGCACAAACAAACGGGTATTTACTGCAGCCAATATTTTTATAGGTAGCTGGATCGAGGCCAATTATCTTAATTATAAGCTATATGACGATATAAGGACTCCTGAGCTCAAACAAAAGGCACGCAGGGTTTTATGGGAACAGCGCATGCACCTTAACAATATCATTACTCTAATGAGCGATTTTAAGAATGAAAGGGAAAACATGGATATGGTTGAAGTCCTGAAGACGCTCAATAAGAAAATAACCGAAATCAAAACCATTGATGATATGACAGAAGAGAAATTCAAAAAAATTGGCTCTGAGATAGAAACCCTTCGGATGCGGGTATCAATGTAATAGCAAAGGCAGCCATTGGCTGCCTTTTTTGTTAAAGCAAACCGCTAACCCCGGCACCAAAAAGCGCAAAATCGTATTTAATGGGGTCGTGGGGCGCAAAAACCCGTAAACTGGCAGTAACCTCTTCCACCGCAGCCCAATCGTCCTGTTTCCGTTTAAGCAGGCCTATTGCCCTGCTGACGCGCCCCGTATGCACATCAAGTGGTAAATGTAAATCCCGGGGCGAAATGGTTTTCCATAGTCCAAAGTCAACTCCTTTTTTATCTGATCTAACCATCCAGCGGTTATACATGCAAAGCCGCTTGCACGCAGATTTTTTAAGAGGATCGGACACATGCTTTTGAGTTCGTTGCTGATGGGGTAGAGAGAAAAATATTTTTTTAAAGCGGCCAAGCCTCTCCTGCATGGTATTTCCCTGTGCAAAACAGGATTCCAGTCCGCCAAAATTTTGATAAATGTGTTGCAATGATTTAATAAAATACACACAATCCTCTCCGTTAAACGTGCGGTACACAAATTTCCTGAATGCGTTTCGTTCAGCTGCATGATGATGCATGATAAAATCGTGAGGACTATTGTCCATCAGGGTCATCAGGTTCGATGTACGCTCAATAATCTGCTTTCGTTGCCCCCAGGCCAGGGTAGAGGCAAAGAACCCTGCAATTTCAATATCTTCCTTTTTGCTGAAACGGTGCGGAATGCAAATAGGATCGTGTTCAATAAAAGATCGCTGGTTGAATTTATGGTAGTTTTCTTCCAGAAAATCGGCCACCATTTTGTGGCTTAGCTCAGGCGCCAGTGCTTTCACAGGCTCAAAATTAAATTATTTGTGAAACATGGAACTGAATTGGCAAGGTTCAAAATAAAAAAACCGGGACTGAATAAGACCCGGTTTATAGTGTTACATGTCGTTTTTATTCTACAACAATTTTCTTCGCTTCGCCTTTTTCGTTTCCGGTCATAACAAAATAGATGCCGGAAGGTAAGTTATTTACATGAGCCTTCCTGTTATTGGAATCATTCAGTTTTAATGAAGCCACTCTTTGGCCCAGATTATTATATATATAAGCATCTGTGTTTGTTTCAGCGATAATAGTAAAACTGCCGTTGCTTGGATTAGGATATACCGTGATAAGCGAAATAATCCGGCCTGTTTCTTCTACACCAACACAGGCGTTTGATTTAACCGAAACAGAAGCTGTTGCAGTACATCCGTTTGCGTCTGATCCGGTAACACTGTAGTTATAGGTGGTTACCAGCGTTGCCACAACTGTTACCGAAGGATTATTGCTTGAAAGTGGGCTCCATGTATAATTAGACGCACCAGATCCTGTAAGTACAAAAGTCTCGTTGCGGCACACAACCGTCCGATTGGCCGTTGCTGTAACTGTCGGATTGGGGTTAACAATCACCTGAACGGTAGCAGCGCTCGGACATACAATGTTAACGGTAGTGGTTTCGGCATTTACAGTATAAATCGTAGATACAGATGGAGACACTGTTACGCCTGCAAATGGCACACCTGGCCCTATGGCCCATGTATAGGAGTCAGCACCACTTGCTAATAGATTAACGCCCATGCCGGCACAAATTGTAGTGTTGGATGTCACACTCAATGTGGGATCAAAAACGGTCACTGTAGAGATCGCATTTTGGGAGCAGCCTACGGCATCAGTTCCAGTTACAGTATACGTGGTTGAAACCAGCGGATTAACTATAATTGAGTTTCCGGAGGCGCTCGTACTCCATACATAGGTTGAAGCAGTTCCACTGGCAAACAGCGTACAGCTGCCGCCAACACAAACAAGTGGATCTGATGCCGTAAGGTTAACCGTTGGAGGTTGGTTTACGATTAAAATTTGTGAAGAACCGCTCGAACAGTTAAATGAATTATCGCCGGCAACTGAATATTGCAACGAGGCACTTGGCGTAACAACAATCATTGTGCCACTTAAATTTCCAGGTGTCCAGGTATAATTTATTCCGCCACTTGCAGTGAGCGTAGCTGAGTTGCCCGAACAAACTACTGACCCGGAAGAGGTAGAAGTAATCGTAGGATTAGGATTTACCTGAACTGCGGTGGTGGCCGATCCAAAGCAGGTACCATCGGTTACAGCAACAGTATATACAATATTTGCTGTAGGCGATACAGTAACCAGGCTGGCATTTGGAGCCGATGGTTGCCAGGTAAAAGAATTGCCTGCGGTTACCACTGTCAACGTTGTTGGTCTTCCTGAACACACTAAGGTTTGGTTGGCATTTGCTACAGCCGGAAGAGGGCCTATTGAAATGGTTGATACGGCGGTGGTAATTCCGCATCCATTTTGTCCGCTAACAGTATAAGTAGAGGTGGCCGTTGGTGTAAAGGCAACACCGTTCGTAACACCTCCGGTCCAGGAATACGTGATGGCTCCTGTTGCCGTGAGAGTAACCGTTTTGCCAAGGCAAACCTGCGACGCCGATGAGACCACCGATAGTGACGGAGCTGCTGAATTTACAGTAACAGTAATGACAGAACTTGAAATACAGTTTTGTGCATTGGTTCCCTGTACAGTGTAGCTTGTGGTTGAGGTTGGATTTACAACAATGCTAGTTGAATTAGAGGCATTGTTCCAAGTAAAAGTAAGAGGTCCGCTTGCAGTAAGGGTAGTGCTGTTTCCAGAACAAATTTGAGTACTGGTGGCCGCCACACTTGCAGCAGTGCCGGCAATATAGGAAAGTATCACAAGACCGTTGCCAGACTGAACGCCTGCGGTATTAACC
>CALMNJ010000045.1 GCA_937868675.1 uncultured Bacteroidota bacterium
ACAAATGCCAGCAAACTCCTCATGTGTACACTGTGTGGCTTTGGTTAAAGGAAAAATGATACGCGTCTTTGTTCAAAGGCAACATGCGTTTGTTTTTCGCCGTAGGTGTAAAAAGAATGTGATGCCTCATGCTGCTTTCGCTTCCTGTTTGCAGTGCCCCGTAAAGGCTTACTAAAACTACTCGCGCGGCCCTTTTGTTACTTGATAAGGAAGGGGAACTTATGAACATTTTTGAGTGCAATTCCGGTGCCCCTGGCCACAGCGCGCAGCGGGTCTTCGCACACATGCACGGGCAGTTTGGTTTTAAGCGAAATGCGTTTATCGAGTCCTCTGAGCAGCGAGCCGCCACCGGCCATATAAATGCCCTTTCGGTAAATATCAGCCGCCAGTTCGGGCGGGGTCATTTCAAGCGCGTTCAGAATCGCTTCTTCAATTTTGGATATGGATTTATCGAGGCAATGTGCTATTTCAACATAACTGATATAAACTTCCTTGGGGATACCGCTCATCAGGTCGCGGCCCTGCACAGCGTAATCAGTGGGTGGATTCTCAATCTCAGTCATGGCCGCACCCACTTCAATTTTTACACGCTCGGCACTACGCTCGCCAATAAGTATGTTGTGCTGACAGCGCATGTATTCTTCAATATTGGCATTAAAATCGTCGCCGGCAATACGGATGGATTTGTCGCACACAATGCCGCCCAGCGCAATAACAGCAATTTCCGACGTTCCACCACCAATATCAATAATCATGTTGCCCATGGGCTCTTCCACATCAATGCCCATTCCAATGGCGGCAGCCATGGGTTCGTGAATCATGTACACTTCCTTGGCGCCAGCATGCTCGGCGCTGTCGCGCACGGCACGTTTTTCCACCTCGGTAATGCCGCTTGGAATACAAATCACCATACGCAACGAAGGTTTGAAGAAACGACTGCCGGGATTAATCATCTTAATCATTCCCTTTATCATTTCTTCGGCAGCCTGGAAGTCGGCAATTACACCGTCCTTCAACGGACGAATGGTTTTGATGTTTTCATGCGTTTTTCCATGCATCATCTGCGCCGAACGGCCCACCGCAATAATACGTCCGTTGGTGCGATCCATGGCAACTATGCTGGGCTCATCCACCACTACTTTATCATTGTTGATTATAATGGTGTTTGCAGTTCCGAGGTCAATTGCAATATCTTGTGTTAAAAAGTCGAAAAGAGCCATAAATCAAATAATGCCGCGTTGTAGTTAGGACCTAAAGGCATAAAAGTAAGTATCAAAAGTAGTTCTCTCTTAAATGTTCGGTGAAAGATTTTAAGAAATAGTTAACAGATTGAAGGGGGGATGGAAAAAGCCCGGAGTAAGGAGAAGTAGCCATAGGGCAAAAGACGAAATGGGAACGAGAGGAGGTGTTCGCCGGATTTAAACAGCATTGCCCTTTAGAGAAACAACAGTTAACATCGGATTAGCTACATTTTGTATAACACTCAAAATCCAGGCACCATGTTTGTTACTAAAAGAGACAAACAATCCTCATGAAAAAAGAACTACTTGTGCTCGTTTTATGCCTTAGTGCCTTTTATAGTCAGGCGCAGTTGCCCTACATTGCCACACCCACACTTATTCCCCAAAACCCAACAAATGCCAGTTCAGTCAAAATTGTAACCAAAGTAACCACACCTAACCTGGGTGTAATTGTTAACATAGCAACCCACACCGTTACAGGCCAGCAAATAAAGATATCGTCCTGTTACGGACAAGGGATGATGCCGGCCACCCAAACGTTTATCGACACCCTTGTAATTGGCCTGCTGCCGCCGGGCAACTACCAAATTACTCAGAGCGCTTTTTTATCTTCCACCAACCAGCACTGCACCCCAATTGATAGCAATGTTGTCTCCCTTTCCATCAATGTAACAAACACCCTTGTTACCGGAACAGACGCTACTCCGGCAGCCGGGTTTAAAGCACTCGCTCTGTGGCCCAACCCTTGTGTAAGCACCCTTTTAATAGACGATACTTCTGGTGAGGCCGAAGTCGTTGTACTCTCGGTAAGTGGTGCGCTTGTAAAACGAACACGGCTCAATAACAAAGCACTGGATGTGCGCGATCTGAAAGACGGCTTTTATTTTTTAAAGGTTTTGGAAAAGGACAGGGTGCACGCCGGTAAGTTTATTAAATCGGGAACCGGGCAGTAATTCAAGCAGGCGTTTTGTTGCCGGCTGCCTCTGACGGAATAAAGAAATGCTCCCGTCAAAATACAACACCAATCAATACCCCAGAATTTTGAGCATACTCTTGTAGCTCTGCTCTTTTGCAAAAAGACGTGTCACTATTTTTCCGTCCTCATCCCGGTCAATAAGTACATGTTTGGGTGCCGGAATAAGGCAATGCTGCGTGCCGCCGTAACCGCTCAGCGCCTCCTGATAAGCGCCGGTATGGAAAAACCCGATGTATTGTGGCTCTTTTTGGTTACGCTCAACTTTGGGTAAAAACACCTGGTTGGTGTGGGCCTCGGTATTGTAGTAGTCCATGCTGTCGCAGGTAAGTCCGCCAAGGTTTACCGGAATGTGTGGCTTGTCCCAGTGGTTAATGGCCAGTAATATAAAACGCTGGTTAATGCCCCAGGTGTCGGGCAGGGTGGTAATAAAGCTGCTGTCAATAAAATACCAGGTTTCGCGGTCGTTCTGCTGTTTTACATCCACCACCGAATAAAGGGTGGCACCACTTTCGCCCACGGTATAGGATCCAAACTCGGTAAAGATATTTGGTTCTTCAATTTCGTTTTGTGAACAAAACAGTTTTATCTGCGCCACAATTTCTTCAATCATGTACTCGTAGTCGTAATCAAAACCAAGCGAGGTGCGAATGGGCATGCCGCCGCCAATATTCAGCGAATCGAGGCTGGGGCACACAGCTTTGAGCTCTTTGTAAATGTTGAGGCACTTGTTCAGCTCGGTCCAGTAATAAATGGTATCCTTTATGCCGGTGTTGATGAAGAAGTGAAGGAGCTTTAGGTCAAACCTGGGATTGTTCTTGATTTTTTCGTTGTACAGGTTCATGATCTCGCTGTTGCGAATACCCAGGCGCGAGGTGTAAAACATAAAAGAGGGTTCCTCTTCGGTGCTGATGCGAATACCAAGGTTTACTTTTTCGGCCCTGGCATGTTTGCGGTAATAATCTATTTCCTCCAGGTGATCGAGTACCGGAATAACGTTGAAACCATCGTTGATCAGGTCGCAGATGTTCTGCTTGTAGCCCTGGCGCTTATACCCGTTACAAATAATATACGTATCTTTGCCGAGTGCTTTTTTTTGAAAAAGTTCTTTGATAATCTGGATATCAAACGCCGAAGATGTTTCGATATGAACCTCGTTCTTAAGCACTTCGTCGAGTACAAAACTAAAATGTGAGCTTTTCGTACAATAACAATACACATACTTTCCCTTGTAATCGGCCTTGGCCATTGCCACATTAAACAAGCGCTTGGCCTTTTGAATTTGAGAACCTATTTTTGGTAAATAACTGATTCTGAAAGGAGTACCATACTGTTTGATAATATCCATCAGCGGTATATCGTTAAAGTACAGCCCATCTTCCTGTACGTTAAAGCCTTCCTGCGGAAAGTTGAAGGTTTGCTGAATGAGGGTGGAATAAAGATTATCCATATTATCAATGTAAGTAAGTTAGATCACTTAATTTTCACCAATGTA
>CALMNJ010000046.1 GCA_937868675.1 uncultured Bacteroidota bacterium
CCTTTACCTGTATCTACTGCTGCAAGCTCCAATGTTATTTGTGCCGGTAACCCCGTAACGCTTACTGCTGTTTCAACTGCAACTACTTACACCTGGTCTCCGGGCAATATTCCAGGCGCTTCGCCGCTTGTAACTCCAACCGCCAACACTGCTTATACTGTAACCGCCAGTGACGGCACCTGCTTCGGAACATCTGTAATTAGTATTACGGCTAACCCCATTCCAACAATTAGCGCCATACCTTCGTCTTCTAATGTGTGCGCGGGATCTACGGTAACTTTAACAGCAAGTGGTGGTCTTACATACTCATGGACCACGTTATCCCAAACCAACGCTGTTATTGTGATTACACCAACTGCTTCGGGAGCTTATAATGTAAGTGGTACAAATTCGCTGAACTGTTCTTCAAGTGCTCAGGCTATTGTAATTATTGCTCAAACTCCGACACTCACGGCCGTTGCGGCAGATGCCCTGGTATGTAATGGTGGCAGCACCACCCTTACAGCTACAGGTGCTAATTCAACTTATTCCTGGAGCACAGGCGGAACAACATCAACTATAACTGTTACTCCAACTGGTTTAACCAATTATACTGTTTATGGCACGTCAAACTCAAATACCTGTGTGGGTACAGCTACGGTTAATGTGGATGTGTTCACTCCAAGCGTAACAATTACCGGCAACACCGTAATTTGTAACGGCGAAGTTGTAACTCTTACCGGAAACGGTGCTGATAGTTATTCCTGGAGTTGGGGAAGCAACACGTTACCTTTCCAGAGCGTGAACGACAGCCCATCCACAACAACCATTTATACTCTTACCTCATTAACAAATACGCTTGCCCTGAATTGTGCCGATACACAAACTTATCAGGTAACGGTTAACCCAACGCCTACTCTTACTGCCGCAGCGCAACGTACTGCAATGTGTCGTGCCGAAAGCAACACGCTTACCGCAACCAGCGCTCCAACCTGTACATTTTCATGGTCTAACCTTAGCTCTACTTCATCAACAGTAGTAATTACCCCAACCCTTATAACCACCTTAAACTACACTGTTTCAGGTACAACTGCACAGGGATGTACCAATACAGCAGTTGTTCAGATAAAGATAAACTCATGTGTTGGAATATCAGAAAATGATCCTGCTACAGCGCGTCTTGCGATATTCCCGAACCCAAGCAACGGGCAGTTTACAGTTTCATACAATTCAGACATTGTTCTTGAAATAAGCAATCAGCTTGGTCAAAAAATCCGCAAAGTGGAATTGAATGAAGCAAACCACTTCACAACAAACATCAGCGGGCTTGCTGATGGTGTTTACTTTGTGACCGGCGAGAAAAATGGAAGAAATATCAGTCAGAAGATTGTTGTAACGAAATAAAAGAGTTAACTGTTATCATCAAGGCTGCCCCTAAAAGGCAGCCTTTTTTGTTGCTGTAGCCAGCCCCGTCGCGAACTGACTATTATCAACTGGCCAAACTGACGGTAATCATTCGTTAAGGCTTATTGCCACTATATTTTTGAATCATAATCAAAAAAATATGGCAACCATTACCAAAACTTACCAAACAACAAGCACCCATGAAGCACAACATTCAGGGTCGGCAATTGATAACTTAATCGAGAAATTAAAGTTTAATCATTTTGCCCTAATAAGTATGGCCATTTTAGTTGGAAGCTGCCTTGGAGGCATTGCCGCCATGTATGTGTTTATGAACGGTGCCCCGTTCTGGCAGTTTGCTCTTGGCCTCTCTGTTTCTATGGCCAATCTCATCGCCTGTATATCTCAGGCGTCAACAAAATGGGTTGTAAGGCTTTTTGGGCTTTCCCTTTTAGTTAATGCTATTTTGGTGCTGGCGAATCTGATTTAAGATTTCGCAGCTTAACTGCCCTTTACCGTTTCAACATTAACACAGGGTGGCGCTTAAAATTTAGTGCAGGTCTTCATCAACAAGTAAGATCTGCATTTTATTTGCTCAAGTTTTTTTATTGAGGAAGAATAACTCATGCGAGTCTGGTCGCATTATTTACCGTTGGTTTTGTTAAACAGTGATCTGAATTCCTTTATTTTACGTTGGGCCAAAGGCAGAATCTGATTATTATTAAGGAAAATTCTTCCGTTTCGTTTTATTTCCACCCTCGCAATTTTAGTGAGGTTAACAATATAACTGTGGTGGCATCGGTAAAAAATTCGCATGTCAATCTCTTTTTCCACTTCGCCAATGTTTTTGGAAAAAATCATTTTTTTTGTTTGGGTTGCGCAATAGGTATAAGAACCTGAGCTCTCAAAGTAAAAAATATCTTTATATCCTAAAGAAATCCGTCCTTCGTTTGTTGCGATATTGAAGAAGCCTTGCAGTTGAATGGGGCTGATTGCTGCTTTTTTTTGATCAACCATATCCCTGAATTTCTGCAAACTTTCAACAAGTTCGGTTTCGTTGATAGGTTTGAGCAGGTAATCAAACGCCCTTGCTTTAATAGCATCAATAGCATACTGACTATAAGCAGTTGTAAATATAACCGCCGGACTATACTCCAGTTGTTTCAGAATATCGAAACCGGTACGATTGCGTAATTCAATGTCGAGAAAGATCACCTCTGGTTTTAGCTTGTTTAATTGATTCACCGCCAATTCTATGAGGCCCTCATCAACGATTACCTTCTCCCTGGGTGCAAATGTTTTTAGAATACTCCGTAGGAGTAACCTGTTGCTTAGTTCGTCGTCTATGATTCCAATTGTCATTGCAGAGGCATCTCAATAGTTACTTTAGTTCCTGCTGGCTTTCCTTGCTCAGTAAAAAGATCAATAATTTCGATGCTGCAATTATAGTTATTATACTGCCGTAAAAACTCGCTTTTTTCAACAATTAACTGCGTTCCCTTCGAAATATGTCTTGCACTTCGTTGGTTTAACTGGCGCGAAGCCTCGCGGCCTATCCCGTTGTCGTTTATCACGCAGGTAAGTCCGGTTGCCGAACGTTCAAAATAAAGGCTTAGTTTTCCTTGTTTATTTATCAGGTTAGCAATACCATGCTTGATTGCATTCTCTACATGCGGCTGAATAATCAGATACGGTACTAACATATCATCCTTCACCGAAGGATTACTAACGATTGTACAATCAAGGCGTTCTCCGAGCCTGAATTTCTCCAGTTCAATATAGTCTTTCACAAATTTTAGTTCTGTTTTAAACGGCACAAACAGTTTATCGGAGTTCTCAAGCGAGGCTCTTATCAGAGATGAGAAGGTTCCCAGGCTCTGACTTGCGCGAAGAAAATCCTTCTCGATTATAAAAAACTTGATCGTATTAAGGCAATTAAAAATAAAATGAGGATTCAGCTGTGCCTGAATTGCCTTTAATTCAATTTCGGCCAGTTTTCTGCTGTAATGGGCTTTTTCTTCCGCGCGGTTTCGTATTTGCCTGATACGCAAGCGTACTACAGTGAATAACAAGCCCAATGCGATCAATGCCACCATGGTTTTAAACCACAGGGTTTCATAATAAAATGGCGGGATATCGAACTCATAACTCACCGACTCGGGGTTGGGATTATTGGAACCGTCTATTGCCCGCACAACAAACCGGTATTTGCCATGACGGAGTTGATCAAATGTAACGGAACGTGACTTTTGTGGTGCATTCCACTCAGAGCCTGTTTCAGTAAATAATCTGTATTGAAAATAAACATTACCATGCGTAACAATACTATTGCATGAAAAATTGAACCGAATGGAATGGGTGTTGTGATCAAGGCGCGGGCTGCCGGCTTCAAAAAGGGTATCGTTTACATAGATACTGTTTATTATAGGCGACAGCTTTCCAACATAAGGGTTTTTTACAATTGTATGAAGCAATCCACCTATACCAGGAAAATAAATGGAGCCATCCTGCATTTTAAGGAAGTTGTTTTGAAATCCACCGGTAAACTCCGTATTGGCAATGCCATTTTCCTCGGCGTAATGGTAGGGCACAAGATAATTTAACCTGTCTTCATAAAAATCAAAAAGCGCCTTTAACGAAACCCGCCATAAACCATGATTCGAAGTGATATAAAAAAAACCTAATCCATCGGGCGCTAAACAAAAAACATCTTCGTCAAGCATACAACCTCGCTTTGCATTAATGGAAACAAACCTGTCGCTGTTAAGGCAATATAATCCTCCCCCATAAGTTCCAATCCATAAGCGTTTCTTTTCATCTTCATAAAAAGTTCTTACTTCTTTACCCCGAAGCCCCTTTTTATCGTCGTAACGGTGCGTTATTTTTCCATTTTTGATGATGTAAAAACAACCTACTGCGCCAACACAGATGGCACCGTCACTTTTTTCATAGAAACAAATAACTGTTTCTTTTATTTGAGGGAATGCGGGCTTTATATGTTTAATATCAGCGCCAGACGCAAGGCCCTTATCCGTTCCGATCCAGATATTACCTTCCTTTGTTTGATAGCAGGCGTGTACCTCGTTTCCTGGTAAAGAAGGATGTTTTAGCGAATCAATAAGCTGTCCCTTATTAAAAATATAAATTCCAGAACCCCAGGTACCCGCCCAAATATGACTTCCTATATTCGACAGTGAGGCATAGTTACTTTGCTTTTCGGAATAACGAAGAACCGTATCGCCAACAAGTTTTTGCAAGTAACAGCAGTTTCGTGCAAAAACAATTTCACCATGGCCGCCATCAACAATGGAGTTGAGTGAGGCGTTGTGTAAACCGGCCTCTTCAGAGTAATAGAAATTTTCTTTAAACTGTAGTTTAAGCAAGCCTTTGTTTCCGGTGCCGGCAAACAGACAGGCATTTGCTTTGTCAAAATAAAGTGAATTGATATTAGCCTTGTATGGCGCAGATATATTGTACATCCCGCTTTTAGTTACGAGTATTACACCATCCGGAGTGCCGGCAAAAAAACGGTTCGTGTCAAGAAATTCAATTGCTGTGACAGCCACTTGATTTTTTGTGGGTTTAATCCCTAAATCCGCTACTTTTTCAATTGTTTTTCCATTGTAGCTATAAATAACGGCCCCCGACGAAATATAGAGTCTATTTGTGAAAGCGCTTACCCTAAGCTGGTCGCAGGGCGTTTCCATGAGCTTTTGTACGGTTCCCGAATCAGGGTTGATCCTGAAGAGTCCCTGAGAGGACGCAATAAATACATGATCCTCATAGTCGGTCATTTGCGTCGGCGTAAAATTCTTAGGGAACGCATTCATGTAATTGCGGGGCCCTCGCCAATCCAGAACTTTGTTGTTACGGATCGAATAAACGAACAAATCAAAATCTCCGGTAAGTAAAATTAGGCTATCGCCTTTTCGTGCAAAATTGTATGCGTTTTTTTTACCAAGATTTATTTTCCTGTATAATGGGAAAAGCTGAAATAGATGTTTGTTCATATCGCAGCCCATTACGTGGCCAGTTGCCGGAATATAAATCAGTTTTCTGAAAAACTGTTTTTTATAAGAAGAGTCGGCAATGAGCGGTTTAAAAGCAAAACCATTAAATACAACAATTCCATTAGAAGTATAAAGCATCAATGAACCATCCTGCATCGGAAGAATCCTGCTAACCTGATTTTGAGGTAATCCGTCTTTTGTTGAGAATTGCGTGATGGTGAGCTGGCTTTTAAATGAAAGGCTTG
>CALMNJ010000047.1 GCA_937868675.1 uncultured Bacteroidota bacterium
CGCCAAACCTTTGTGGCCTCACTTGGTGTCACCGTTGGCATCACCGCCTTCGTCTTCCTTAATTCGCTGATATTGGGTTTCAATCGCTTTTTCGACGACAATGTTTTTAAGTCCATGCCTCATGTACGCATTTACAAAGACGATGCGGTAAGCCGCCCCCTGAGCAACGATGGTTTCCACAATACCACGCAGGTGCTGGTGAATCCGAAAATACTGAACGAAACCAAAAATCTTGTTAATCCCAGACATATCGTAGAAAGCATCAAGAGGCAGGAGTTCGTAAAAACCGCAGCACAATGGGTTACCGTGAATTTGTTTTACACCAGTGGCAAATCACAGCTTAGCGGGGTGGCCTCGGGTGCCAACATCCTCGAAGCCGACATCATGTTCGACATCAGCTCCACCATGCTGGTTGGAGACATTAAAAACCTTCAAAATGTTCCGAACGGTATTGTGATCGGAGTTGGCATTGCGGATAAACTCAACCTGCGTATCAACGAAAACGTCACCGTAATCTCGTCGCTTGGTGCCAGCAAAATAATGAAAGTGGTGGGCATATTTAAAACGAGCAACTCAATTACCGACAAGACAAAATCTTACATGAATCTTTCGGCGGCGCAGCAATTGCTGCGCGAGGGACCGAGCTACGTTACGGATATTTACGTCAAAGTGCGGAATCCGCAAAGCGTGGAACAGTACAGAAACATCCTTAACAAACTTAGCGGCTATAAAGTGGAGGATTGGAAAGAAGCCAACGAAACGTTTGTGGCGGCAAGTAAAACACGCTCGGTGATGATGCGATCTATCTCTGCCGCCATACTCCTGGTGGCAGCGTTCGGTATCTACAACATTCTTAATATGACCATCATGCAAAAGCTCAACGACATTGCCATCCTTAAGGCAACCGGCTTTTCGGGAAAAGACGTCATAAAAATATTTGTCATGGAGGCCGTGATCATGGGGGCCATCGGAACTTCGCTGGGCTTACTGCTTTCCACTTTTATCATTAATCTGGTGAGTCATGTTTATGTTGGAGGCGATATAGGTTATTTCCCCATTCGTTTCGAACCTACCATAATAGCGCTTGGCGCAGCAATTGGTATGGTGGTAACCATTGGTGCGGGCTTAATTCCAGCACGCAATGCCGCAAAAGTGGATCCCGTTGAAATTTTTAGAAAATGAACCCTGGCAATACCGTATTAAAGACCGAGAGCATTGGCAAGTATTTTTACGAGCCCATCCAGTTTAAGGTGCTCGACAATATTTCGTTTGACGTTAGTAAAGGCGAATTCCTTACCCTCATTGGTAAATCGGGTTGTGGCAAATCCACCCTGCTCTACGTTCTTTCAACCATGGACACCGACTACGAAGGGGAACTCGAAATTGACGGACGCAAACTATCGCATTGCACCAAGGATCAGCTGGCAGCCATCCGCAACGAAAAAATTGGTTTTGTGTTTCAGTTCCATTATCTGCTTCCTGAATTTACATGCCTCAAAAATGTGATGATACCAGGCCTTAAGCTTGGCAAATATTCGCATGAAGAGGTAGAACACCGGGCCATGCAAAAACTTGATCTACTTGGCCTGCGTGAGGTAGCCTCCAAACAGGCCTCCAAACTGTCGGGCGGACAACAGCAGCGCGTGGCCATTGCGCGTGCCCTCATCAACGATCCCTTGATTATTATGGGCGATGAGCCAACGGGTAATCTGGATAGTAAAAACTCTCAGATTGTGTTCGATACCTTTAAACAACTTACACGCGAACAAAATCAAACCATTATAGCCGTAACACACGACAATGATTTTGCCAAAGCCTCCGACCGTACCATAGAACTGATGGATGGCAAGATTGTAAACCTGAACAAACAGTGGGATTAGTGTGGTATCCACTAAAAGTAACTGTTGCCGGAATGATTTCCGGCTTCGCAAAACAGGCTAAATCCCTTAAAACCTTTTACGATATAACGGACAAAACCGCAAAAAATGTAAATTCATTCCACAGGAATGAAAAAAGAAGACTCGTCAAAACGCATTTACGGACTTGATATCTTAAGAGCCATTGCCATTCTTTACGTAATTCATTCGCACGGACACGTGTATTCCAAGCAAATAATCCATTCCGAAAATTATCGCTGGATTTTGTTTGATGGCGTTGGTATTTTTTTTGTGCTTAGTGGATTTTTGATTGGCGGAAACCTTATCCGCAGCCTGCAGCAGGTGCCCTTCGGCCCGCGCGAACTGATGCGCTTCTGGGTACGCCGTTGGCTCAGAACCTTGCCTGCATACTACGTTGTTCTTACGTTCCTCAGTTTTTTATACAAGTATGCGCACAGCGATTTACCTCCCATGCTTATTCACTATTTCAGTTTTACCCAAAATTTCACTTCACCGCACCCACTCTTTTTTGGTGAAGCATGGAGTTTATCGGTGGAGGAATGGTTCTATCTATTGATTCCTGCGGCTGTTTTTTTGATACTACGATATACGCACCACGTGCAAAGGCCCATGCTCCTGCTCATTGTTTTTGTATTAATCGCGGTCACACTTTTCCGAAACATCAAAGTGTGGCAGCACGATTATTTTACCACCGGCGGATTCGGGGAGCATATCGTTAAGCAGGTTATTACCCGTCTCGATGCTTTAATGTATGGGGTGCTGGGTGCCTGGCTCAGCATCTATAAAAACGAGTTTTGGCAGCGATACAAAAATATTTTATTCATTGCAGGAATCCTTGTGTTGGTGGCTCTTTCTTCAACATTTAATCCATTTATAATAGGCTACTTCTACTATACAATCAGCGCACTTGCCATTATGTGTCTGTTGCCAAAACTCAGCAGTATCGAAACCGGCGAAGGCAAAATTTATAAAACCTTTACGTTCATCAGCACCATTTCCTACTCGCTGTATCTGGTTAACCACATGGTTGTGCTGCGCGGTATATTACCAAAACTGTTGCCGGCACTGCACCTGTTTCCAGAACAAAGTCGTCTCGACAGCGGCCTGGCACTGCTGATCTTCTGGACTCTTACCATCTTAGTATCATTTACACTTTACCGGCTCGTTGAAAAACCGGGAATGAGTTTGAGGGAAAACCTGAATGTTTAATACTGCTTTGCGGTGAACAGTACCTGCTTTCTTTCTCTTGACCATTTTGGTGTTAAACGTTGTTTTCAGGATTAAATTCGTTGATCACAGGAGGCATACCAGTTCTGAAAAGGCAAAAGTACCATGCCTTGTAGAAACAAAAAAAGCCACGCTGTTGCGTGGCTGTCATTTGCATTTATCCGTGGTCGCGAAGGGATTCAAACCCCTAACCTTCTGATCCGTAGTCAGATGCTCTATTCAGTTGAGCTACGCAACCATGTTTTGAGGCTGCAAATATACAGTTTTTCCTAAAATTACAACAAATTGCCACGGCAATTAGGCTTTAAACCCTAAAATACCCAAATTTGCCGCAACAAATTACGCGAACCTGCGCCAGGGATTGCAGCGGAAAGCCCACAGCCACGCGCCAGCGGGGCGAGGACTTGAAGCGGAAAGCCCGGTGGCGGGCGGCCTGCCGGATTAAACGCAGGCTGCCGCCCGACAGGCGCCCAAATTAAAAAGAGTATGACAACAACGATGCAGGAAATAATAGAAGCCGCCTGGCAAAACCGCGAACTCCTGAAAGACAAGCAAACGCTAAACACCATTAACGAAATTATTGAAATGCTGGACAAAGGCCATTTGCGCGTGGCCGAACCCAAAACGGATGGCAGCTGGCAGGTGAACGACTGGGTAAAAAAAGCGGTGATCCTGTATTTCCCTACCCGCAAAATGAGCACCATGGAAGTAGGGCCGCTTGAGTTTCATGATAAAATGGCTCTGAAACAACACTATGCCGCACTTGGCGTACGGGTGGTGCCGCATGCGGTGGCGCGATACGGTGCTTACCTGGCCAGCGGTGTTATTATGATGCCGAGCTATGTAAATATTGGCGCTTACGTTGACAGCGGTACCATGGTGGATACCTGGGCCACAGTGGGCAGTTGCGCACAAATTGGCAAAAACGTACACCTGAGCGGAGGCGTTGGCATAGGCGGTGTGCTGGAACCTGTGCAGGCTGCACCGGTAATTGTAGAAGATGATTGTTTCATAGGTTCGCGTTGTATAGTGGTGGAAGGGGTGCGCGTTGGCAAACAGGCTGTGCTGGGGGCTAATGTAGTGTTGACTCAATCCACCAAAATAATTGATGTAACACAAAGCTCGCCATTAGAGATGAAAGGCTATGTACCCGAACGCAGCGTGGTGATACCTGGCAGCTACACCAAAACGTTTCCGGCAGGCGAATTTCAGGTGCCCTGTGCTTTAATAATAGGGAAGCGAAAAGAAAGCACCGATCTTAAAACCTCGCTCAACGATGCGCTGCGCGAGCATAACGTAGCGGTGTAAATACCAATTCTGCTTATTGTTTTTTGGGCGTGCCCCCACAAGGCTAATGCCGTATTAAAAAGTTGCGGGTCTTTCGCCTTGTGGGGTCGGGCTTTACGCTACAAGTCCTCCCGCGCTCTGGCGCGGTCCGGGCTTTCCGCTGCAATCCCTCACGCAGGCATTTCGTTTACATTGCTGCGCATTACATAAAAAACCTTGCTCAACGATGCGCTGCGAGAGCACAACGTGGCGGTGTAAAACCGTTTTTTTGATTGTGAGGAAACTGAAGCGTAAATAAAAGGCCGCTGATACCTGCAACATCAATCATTTCCGTACTTCAAAACAGGCCACTTCAAAAAGTGTGTCGCCCGTTTGAATATCAATCTTTTTTAAAATACTGGTTCCACCCCAAACCAAATATGGTTTCAGTATTTCAAAACCATAATATCGGAACACTTTACCTTTTGGCGGATCGGGATCCTGAAATGTTTCGCCTTCCGGAAGTCCCTTTTGCTTGTGAAGCCTGCCAATAAATCTGTAACGGTTATTATTCACCACAGCATTCCATTTAATTTCCAGACTGCTGTCGGCAGGCTCCAGATAATAACCGTGTGTGTCAAGATTAACCTCCTTGTATTCTCTGCTACTTTTACAGTTGCGGTTGTGCTCTGATACCCGTTTGTATTCACGACTGTCAACCCAGTGCTGGCAGTCGCAGGCGTATGCTATATAGGTGAGCTCCAGCGTATCGGTATCCTCATTCAGGTCTGCCCTTTTTTCGTTGGCAACAAGGTCTGACCTGTAATCTTTTTCAATAATGTGCAAACCGGCAATAATTTGCGCTGTGTCAAACGGCGGGATCAAATATGTTGCTTCGGAAGGCATTTTTCCGGCAGGAACGTTGGGGCCGTTGTTGTTGCAGGCTGCCAGTGCAAGTACAATCAATATGTAAAGTGTGTGCCTCACAAAATTTTTGCATTACCCACAACAGCGCTTTACTTCAGGCGCTCAAGCACCCCTTTGCGTTTCACCAGATTTTTGTAATCCCATTGTATGGTTTGGGCTTTTTTAAGCCAACGCTTCATATCCCTCGTATTTACCTCCGCAGCTTTTGTGTAACGTGCCTCCGCTGCTTTAAAGCTTCCCTCGGGCTGCAGGCCCTGTTCGTCGAACGATTGCCCGCTCCAGAATAATAGCCTGACACTATCTTTTAATTTGCTG
>CALMNJ010000048.1 GCA_937868675.1 uncultured Bacteroidota bacterium
TGGTATATTGGTTTCCCGTTAAACACAATTTCTCCTTTGTCGGGCAGAACCATACCCAGGATACTCTTAATGAGTGTGGTTTTTCCGCAGGAATTTGGGCCAATCAAAGCAACGCATTCACCCGCCCTAAGTTCAAGTCCCACATCGTTCAACGCTACAGTTTTTCCGAAACGTTTATGAAGTCCGCTAACATGAATCATAAGGGCAGGGCGCGCATTAAAGGTGTGTGATCAACAAAATTCTCAGGGGTAAGGCTCGGAGCAAGTTTTTCCGACCGATCAAGCAAATCAACCATAAAGCTTCTGAATAAGAGCATGGCAGGCGGGTTCTTTTCGGAAATAACTGAAAACAGACTCAACGGATGATAGGGAATGTCCCCAAGGCCATTCTTATCGAGGTCGTATCCTGTATAACGATCCCAGTAATTGCCGCTAAAATCATTGAGCACCAGTGCGCCGTTGGTTCCGGTATCAAACGTGTTGCCCATAAAATTGTTTGCGTGTATCTCATTGTCAATGCAACTGGCCTGTATTTTAAGTGCCCAGCCATTGTTACAGAATTTGTTTTTTTCAAGACGCATACGGTTATTGCCCTCCATAAAAATGCCCACCGTGTTTTTAGTGAAACGATTGCCGTAAATGTAGCTGTCAGATATTTCCTTGAGCATTAGCCCGTATGCCGACTCACCCCAGTTTTGTTCAAACGTATTATTGATCATTTTTACTCCGTGCGTAAACATCACCGCCACGCCTACGCCGTTGTTTCTGAAAATATTGGTAATGTACGCGTCGTTGTTTGAGAACATAAAATGCAAACCGTAACGGATGTTGTTGTGCGAAACGTTTCGCCAGATCACCGAATTGGTCACAAATTCAAAATAAATGCCGTCGCGATGCCCCGTTATCTTGTTTCCACTGATTACCAAACTGTCGCTTTTCCAGCAGTGTATGCCGTTGCCAATTTTTCCCTCATCGGTGGCATAGGCGGCAATACGATTGTTTTTTATTGCACATTTTTTGCCGCAGTAAATGTATATGCCGAAAAAATTGTCCTCAAGAATATTGTCACTTATACTCACATGGCTTTGATTATATACTTTAATGGCAGCTGGGTCGTCGAGCGATGCTACACCCGAATGTGTGATTTTGAAACCACTGATGCAGGTGTGGCTTGCTTTTACCGAAACAACTTCACATAGCTTTGCCCCATCAAGTATCGGATAATTTTCACCGGTTAAAAAAACCGGTTTATTAATCAATAAGTTTCCTTCACGGTAAATGCCTTGTTTAACGATGATCGTATCTCCGGCCTCGGCAACCCGCAATGCCTCGTGAATACTCCGTAAAGGCATATCCCTGCCTACTTTAATTGTGGCGCTTTTTACGTTTAGGGCAAAACATACAAGTAAAAGTATCGCGGCCGATTTAATCAATTTTCCTGCAGTAGCTGATCCCAGCGCTGTGGTATAGCATTCAGCCTGCCTGAATAAACCTGCGCACTGTCGGGATTGGTGAATGCCGCGATGTTTCCGCCCATAGGGCTTTTCACCATTTCGCCGCGTATAAAAAACAATGAGTCTAACCTGATCAGATGGCTTGGTGTAATAAAGTCGCAGGTGTAACATGTCACGTTCTCTGTTCCGAAGTTATCATTTTTGTAATGAATCAGGCAGGCCAGATCATCGAATTTATATGCCCGTCCTTTCACGGTCACAATCTCAGAAGCAAAACTCATGTTGCTGATGCTCATTTTGCAGTAATCGCAGTTGTCTTTGTTCAGGGCAATAGGCTCTGGCCCTTTACCTGAACAGGCAGTAAATAATCCTGACAATAGAGCCAGCAACATGGCTGCTGGTGGGACTTTTACTTTTTTTCGATTCAAAACGGTTTCTTTCAGTGTGGCCAGCAACACCAGCAGTCCTCCGCCAATAAACATCCAGCCTCCGGCAGCGGGCGCCGAATAAGCACCGAAATTAAGTAGCTGCTTAAAGCCTATCAGTGGCGGCTGGTAAGCCATACCGGGTACAACAATGGCCGCATTGGGATCAAGATTGTGTCCGTAATTATATTCCCATCGCCAAAAATCAACAATGGCAACAACACCAAAAGCAATGATAAAAACGAGCAGGGCCGTAAGTGCTTTTTTTCGTGCCGCAAAAACAGTAATAAGTGTAAAGAGTGCTACAATACCAATCAGCCAGGGCAATATTCTAAACTCAATAAAGTCCTGGGTGTGCAGGGTCTTCATGCCAATGTAATGATTAAGGCCGTTGATAATGTCCACATTGCCGCCAATCTTATCGGGATAAATCAAAAGCGTCAGACCTTCTGGATACTGCGGCGCATCCAGGTCTATATACCACATGGGCACAAATTGCACCGCCATGAAAAGGGCCGCTGCCAGTAACAACAGGACGCGCGCGAGAATCGAAATAGTAGCTTTTCGTTCCATTACTTTATTGGCTAAGTTAAAGCGGAAGTATAATTCTGTCGGGACACTGCTTCCGCCTGATATTGTTTGATGATTAAGGCTATTTTGGTACTTCGGCGCTGTTTTTACCAACACTGAAGCTAAGCGGCACGTTGCTGCCGGCGGGTGAAACCCTTACGTAACCTTGCATCTCCTGGTGCAGCGCACTGCAAAAGTCGGTGCAGTACATTGGCCATATTCCAACTCGGTCTGGTACCCATTTAAGGGTGGATGTTTCGCCAGGCATAATCAGAAGTTCTGCATTTGCATCGCCCTTGATGGCAAAGCCGTGCGGCACATCCCAATCTTGTTCAAGGTTGGTAACGTGGAAATACACCTCATCGCCCAGTTTTATGCCTTCAATGTTGTCGGGAGAAAAGTGAGAACGGATAGAGCTCATATATACATGCACGGTTTTCCCTTCACGCACTACTTTGGTTTCATTTTCACCTTTGGATACATATTTATTCTGATTGTCGGCTATCTTGAAAATTTTCACCTGATTCTTCGTAATCACATCAGCAGGTGCTGCCTGCGCGTAGTGTGGCTCGCCAATGGTGGGGAAGTCCAGTATGAGCTGCATTTTGTCGCCGCTGATATCGTATAGCTGTGCGCTTTGTGAAAGTTCAGGACCGGTTGGCAAGTAACGGTCTTTGGTAATTTTATTGTAAGCAATCAGGTATTTTGGCGAAGGCTTGCGGGTGTTGCCACCAGGCACACAAAGATGGCCCACAGAATAAAATGTAGAGGCTCTGTCAAGCACCTTTAAATCTTTAATGTTCCATTTCACTACTTCCGATGAAACAAAAAATGAGGTATAGGCGTTGCCTTTTCCGTCAAATTCGGTGTGCAAAGGGCCGAGGCCTGGTTTTTTAACTTCACCATACAACGCCGCGTCATACTTTAATACCGGGATACCTTCGTAATCGCCATCAAAAGCTTTTGAAGCAATGGCCTGTTGAATTTTATCGAAACTGAATACAGGTATCAATGCGGCCAGTTTACCGCTGCCCACAATATACTCGCCGGTGGGGTCCACGTCGCAACCGTGTGGTGATTTGGGGCAGGGAATCATGTAGCAAATACCAGGAAGTTCTTTTGCATCCAGTATCAACACTTCACTTTTCATTTCAGAGATAGCGGTTTGTGTTTTTTCGTCGAAATAGTTGTGTGCAAATTTTGCCGACTGTTTTTTTCCTTTGCCTTCTTTCAGATATTCTTCAGCCTTTTTCCAGTTCACTGCCATGATGAAATCTTTGTCGCGTTGCGAAGCATTTACCTCAAGCAGCGTGTTGGCTTGCTCGCTGTTGTAGCATGAGAAAAAGAACCAGCCATGCGATTTGGCTTTACCTGCACGGGCTAAATCGAAGTTCACGCCGGGACACCGTATCTGGAAGGCGAGGTCGAGTTTGCCGTCTTCTTTTGCAACACTAACAAAGCTGATATGGCCTTTAAAGTTTTGTTTGTAGGTATTGATGGGCACATCATCGTTGTCGTAATCAGGTGGAACCGAGAAACGCGT
>CALMNJ010000049.1 GCA_937868675.1 uncultured Bacteroidota bacterium
TTCCCCTATGGGCGCCGCCTGTTTTACTGGGACGATCTGGACATGGCTTACTTTGCCAACTACGCCTTCTGGAATTATTTCACGCTTCCCAATCTGCTGTCCGACTCACGCATACAATGGACCGAGAAGGAAAACGGCGTGCTTGCGGCTGTGTTTCCACCAACTATTCCAACACATAGCCGCGTTCAGGAATTTTATTTCGATACCCAAACCGGATTGCTTTTACAACACAATTACACCGCCGACATCATAAGCAAACTGGCCAGAGCGGCCAACGTGGTAAAGGAGCATAAACAATCGGACAGCGTCATATATGCCTCATCGCGGCTGGTAACACCCCAAAACGGAAAAGGGAAAGCGCTTAAAGGCCCCGTGCTGATTGATATTACCGTGCACAATTTCAGGCTTACGAATGGTGAATAAGGCATTGCTTTAAACAACACAAAGCAGCCATTGCAAAACATGAAAACGAAAACCGCCATTAAATTACCCTTAACCGAAGCCGAGAAAACCGCTTTAAGAAAACACAGAGTTAAAATAGCAGATATTCTTAATTACGCGGCGGACGAGCTGGAAGTGCTGCTAAATGCAGACAAGGGACGGGTCAAACACATTCGCGCCCTGGCACAATTTCAAAGTGTTCCCTCGGTAGGAATTAAATTTGCCGAAGACCTGGTGTTTTTGGGGTACTATTCGCTGGCCGAATTAAAAAACAAGGACGGAGCCAAACTCACCGATGCCTTTGAACGTAAAAAGGGCTATTGGATTGACCCCTGTGTGGAGGACCAGTTCAGGCTGGTGGTTAATTATGCCAATACGGGCGACAGAAAAAAGCAATGGTGGCACTTTACGGAAGCGCGCAAAACATTCCGCGAACAAAACGGTTATCCGGCCACTCGACCTAAAACAGCCTGGTACGAGAGCCAGGAGTACAAACACAAGAGCCTTAAATAGGTATTACTGTCAGAGATTACTAAGCTTGGTTCCTGGCGTGTTTACCAATTCCTATACATAGGCCAGTTCGGCCAGTTGTTTTAGTTTACGGTTCATTTTCTCAAAGCCTTTTCTGGTATTGTATTAAAGTAGTTTTTTAAACAGGGGAACAAGTATGCCGTTAAACGTTTCGCTGTGCCTGAAGGTGGTAGTGCCGTTGCCGTTGTCAATCAGTTCAAACCGGTGTTCTCCATCAAACAGGCCGGTAACTAACAAATGCCCCAGCCAGCGCAGTTCTTTGTTGGGCTCAAACGACAGCACTGGCCTCGGTGTTGCAACGGCTGTTTCATATAACAATGCCATCTATATAGGAGGGGCTTTAAAAGCATAAATGGAGATAGCAGCATACAGAATTTTGGGTGCTTCGCTGCCCTGATTTTGATGCGGCCAGCGTTTGCCTGAGCGGCTTTAGGTAAACGGAAAATCAGGGCCTCAGTTAAACCTGTATCCCAACCCTGCGCATGATGCGGTTGAAATAAAACGTTCGCAAGCGGGAGCAGTCCAGTTACAATTACAGATCACCGACATTTCAAGGCGCAAAGTGGATGAGCTTACGATCAGCGATAAAGCAGATGTATCTGTGCTTAAACCCCGGCCAGCCTGTATTTTATAAACCTGATGCAAAACCAGCGCTAAGCAGCCACGCGCAAACTGATGGTGGAGCGTTGAAACTCATGTACATCGCCTTGTATTGTAAGCGCGGGCTACTATCTTTGTTTGTATGAAATTAAAACGCGCCGTCCTGGTAAAAGCACTGCTAATATGGGCCTGCCTGATTTTGTTAAAACAGCAGGGCCAGGCGCAGATTGCCGATAGTGATAAGCTGGCGAAGCGTATTTCCTTTCTGGCCCAAAAATTTTTCCTCGATCTGCCGGCCGGCGCCGCCTACGCCCCGCGCCGGTTCAGCACCTGCTCGGCTTCGCTGCCATACCAAATTTTCCGGTTGTTAATCAGCTCGGCTTTTTGATTTATTTTTTCGAGTTCGGCTTCTGTAAATTTGTGGTTGCTACGGTTTTGGAATTACATAACCGGAACCCCAATTACTTCTATTTCCGGAATATCTTTGAGTTTTTCTATGAAGATGTATTCCATGTAAGAATTCAGATGAATTTTGTTGTCGTAGTTTGGTACAGGACTAAACTGAAATAAATCAAGTACATAGTTCGTTACTTTATTACTATCTGTATCACCCTGTTGTAATATTAATTGCCAGCCAAATAACATGATAAATACTGCCGGAATCTCTTCATAAATATGCTGGTCTTTGCCACCGAACTTAGCGCCTGCAAATATCTTATTAGAGATAATATCCCCTAATTCCTCTAAAGTTAAAGTTGTTTTAAAAGCGATACCGCCTTTAAACCTTGGTAAATTAAATTCGTTCATTTTACAAATTTTTAAATCCCTGTTTAATTATTTCCTCGTGATATTCTTTAATCGTCCAAATTCTAAAGGTAAAAGTTTCATTTTCCTTACCATAACCCAAGAAAGTATTTTTAAGTTCTTTTTCAATGCCTATGGTCATCTTTTCAAAATCTATAATACCAAGACTACGACAGTCTCTAAATTTACGCGGATTATTAATAAACAAGTTCGCAAGATTATCCTCAATGATATAAGCATCCACATCAAAATTGTCGGGCATAAATGGACCACCGGTTTTATAGCGTGTTCCAGTAGCTAATGAACCTCTGTAGCCAATTTTCGCTTTCGGAAATTTGGCTTTTAACTCATCAACGTAAGGTTTCATAATCTCCTCTACCTTTTTTTGTATTGCCTCGCGGCTTCTGTATTTTTTAGCATATAACCCCTTCAACTCCTTCTCCACCGCCTCCGGGTTTTTAGCAAACTCTTCGGTTTTGTTTTTCCAGTATTGTTGGTTTTCTTCAAGTT
>CALMNJ010000050.1 GCA_937868675.1 uncultured Bacteroidota bacterium
ATTTGTTAAAAGTAATTGCCCCTGGTTCTTAAATTTTCTCCAACTTTAAGCCGATTTATGCTGAGTTTCCCAAACTGTAAAATAAACCTTGGATTACACGTAACTGAAAAAAGAAGCGATGGGTTTCATAACATTGAAACTGTTTTTTATCCCCTCAACTGGTGCGATGCGCTTGAAATAACTGTACCTGAAAGTGGAGAGGGCATTACGCTTCACACCTCAGGCCTGGCAATTGATTCGCCAACAGAAGACAATCTTTTGTACAAGGCCTGGGATATAGTCCGGCAAAAACACACCCTGCCGCCTCTCAGGCTTCATTTGTACAAAAATATTCCAATGGGAGCCGGCCTTGGAGGCGGGAGTGCCGATGCTGCTTTTGTAATCAAAATGCTGAACGAACAGTTTAACCTGATGATGAGCCGCGCTGAAATGTTAGAAATTGCCTCAACCCTTGGAAGCGATTGCGCTTTTTTTATTGAAAACAGGCCGTTGCTGGCCACGGGAAGGGGTAACGAGTTTTCGGAAATAGCTGTGAACCTTTCGGCGTATTATATACTCGCTGTATTTCCAAACGTGCATAGTAACACCCGCGAGGCATACCTGGGTTTAACCCCAAAAAAGCCGCACAGAGAGCTTAGAAGCATTATTGAAACCACACCCCCTGCCGACTGGAAAAACCTTTTGGTGAACGATTTTGAAGAGAGCATTTTCAAAAAGCATCCTGTTATTGGCGAAGTCAAACAATCACTCTATAAAGCCGGGGCTTTATATGCGAGCATGAGCGGCAGCGGCAGCGCACTGTATGGTATTTTTAATACTGAACCGGCCATTGAATGGCCGCACACTTTTAAATATTGTTTACAAAAACCTACAGCTTCTGTTTTGTAAGGGCAAAAAATTGTATTTATTTGTCAACGCAGTTACATGGTTACTTATCTCACCAGCAAGAATAAAAAGTTTAAATGCCTTCCCGGGCGTTAAAAGATCATTTGTGGGATACGTTCCTGCTAAAACAAGGGTAATTTAAAATCAAAACAATCAATTTTACATGATGTTCCAGGTATTAAAATTTGGAGGTACAAGCGTTGGATCGGCCCAACGAATTAAAGAACTGGTAAAACTTACCGTAAACCAGCAACCAAAAGTAGTGGTGTTAAGTGCCATGAGCGGCACCACCAATGCGCTTGTGGAAATTTGCCATGCGTTTTACGCAAAAAACACAGGCATGGCCCGAGACCTTATTAAACGCCTGAAGGAGAAATACAGTTCGGAAGTAAGCGCATTGTATTCAACCGAGCAAGGTCTTTTAAAGGCCGGGCAACTGATCGAAAATCATTTTAACTATATCGAATCGTTTACCCTGGATATGTTTACGGTAAACGAAGAAAAGGCAATTCTTGCCCAGGGCGAGCTTTTAAGCACCGCCATGTTTCACTATTACCTTGAAGAAAACAACATTTCTTCCGTTTTATTGCCGGCACTTAATTTTATGCGAATTGATGCAAATGATGAGCCCGATATGCCCTATATTGAAAAGTATCTGGAAGTGGAAATGAAAAAACATTCCGGTCAGGAACTTTTTATTACGCAGGGATATATTTGCAGAAACTCATTTGGCGAAATTGATAATCTGAAACGTGGCGGAAGTGATTATAGTGCCTCTATACTAGGCGCGGCACTGCGAAGCCCGGAGATACAAATATGGACCGACATTGACGGGATGCACAACAACGACCCGCGTGTTGTAAATAAAACACACCCCGTTAATGAACTCAGTTTTGATGAGGCAGCAGAGCTTGCCTACTTTGGCGCTAAA
The DNA here is from genome assembly GCA_937868675.1 of uncultured Bacteroidota bacterium. Classification (GTDB taxonomy): domain Bacteria; phylum Bacteroidota; class Bacteroidia; order B-17B0; family Aurantibacillaceae; genus Aurantibacillus. The sequence goes on from CALMNJ010000050.1 coordinate 1,817, forward strand.
ATTCTGCATCCAACCTGCATCCTTCCGGCGCAAAAACGGAATATTCCGGTAAGGCTTAAAAACACCATGCAGCCCGAAGCTTCAGGTACGCTTATTGCCAACCTCAGTACCGGAGAAGGTATTAAGGCCGTGGCGGCAAAGGATGGCATCACAGCCATCAACATTAAAAGTGACCGCATGCTTCTTGCCTTTGGTTTTTTAAGGGCTGTATTCGAAATATTTGAGCGTTACAAAACCCCCATTGATATGATCTGCACCAGCGAAGTGGCCGTGTCGCTAACTATTGACAATGATAAACACCTGAATGAAATATTACGTGAGTTGAAAGAAATATCTCAGGTAGAAGTTGAAACGGAGCAAACCATTATTTGTGTGGTTGGCCAGTTGCCAAAAGACAAAGCCGGCTATGCGTTTAAAGTGATGGAATCTCTCAAAACCATTCCGGTGCGCATGGTTTCATACGGAGGCAGCAATAATAATATTTCACTGCTTGTTAATGGCAGCCTGAAGAAAAATGCTCTGATTGCGCTAAATAAAGGTTTATTCAACTATCAATAAAATTATGTTTACACCACAACTTATTGAACGGTTTTCAAAGCTGGAAACTCCATTTTATTACTACGATCTTGAACTTCTTAATAGAACCCTTCATGCAATAAAAAAACACGCGCCATCCCAAAGCCATGTTCATTATGCGCTGAAGGCTAATGCACATCCGAAGGTATTAAATCACATACAGCAGGCGGGCCTTGGTGCCGATTGTGTTAGTGGTAACGAAATTCAACGTGCTGTTGACTGTGGCTTCCGCGCCGACAATATTGTGTTTGCCGGTGTGGGCAAAAGTGATAAGGAAATTGAGTTGGCTCTTGGGCACAACATTCTTTGTTTTAATGTTGAAAGCATCCCCGAACTAAATGTCATTAATGACATTGCAGCAAAACTTGGAAAAACTGCCGGAATCGCTCTCCGCGTGAACCCTAATGTGGACGCGTTTACACATAAATATATAACCACCGGTCTTGAGGAAAATAAATTTGGCATTAATCCATACGAATTTGATGCTGTGATGGATGCAATGAGTAAGCTCAAAAACCTCAAATTCATGGGTTTACACTTTCATGTCGGTTCCCAGATTACTGATCTTTCGGTATTTCGTAATTTGTGTGCAAGAGCCAACGAAATCAATAAATGGTTCACACAAAAGGGTTTGTTTTCAAAGCATATAAATGTTGGCGGAGGGTTGGGAATAAACTATAAAGAACCCGATCGGCAAGCGATTGTGGATTTCGAAAGTTATTTCGGCATTTTTAGTCAGTTGCTTCAACTTCAAACCGGGCAGGAAATGCATTTTGAATTAGGACGGGCCGTTGTGGCGCAATGTGGCAGCCTTATAAGCCGCGTGCTTTACGTAAAAGAGGGCATAAACACGCACTTTACAATACTTGACGCAGGAATGACCGAGCTAATACGGCCGGCGCTTTATCAGGCCTATCATAAAATTGAAAACCTTAATGCTGCCAGCGTCATTGCCGATAAACGTTATGATGTGGTGGGGCCTATTTGTGAAAGCAGCGATTGTTTTGGCAAAGCAGTTGAGTTGCCACTTACCAAACGGGGTGATTTAATAGCCATTCGAAGTGCCGGAGCCTATGGCGAGGTTATGAGCAATCGCTATAACCTGCGCGATGCTGTGCAAAGTATTTTTTAAGTTAATTTGAAGTATGGTAAAAGTCTGCAGTACTGGTTCATAAAGTGACTTTATTTCCGGCCCGTGGTTAATTCATCAGGGCAACATGTCAAAATGATGAATATCGGTAACCGTGATTCTTACTTTACCATGTTTACCCACCTCCTGTTTAAGGGGTTTGAATTTTGCTTTTTCAACCAAATCGTTCCATTTGTAAGAAT
>CALMNJ010000051.1 GCA_937868675.1 uncultured Bacteroidota bacterium
GCAAAAAAATTCAGACTCATCAAGCAAAATAATCCTGGGATTCCGATTTATTTTATACTTAACGGCGACACTGCCAGTTACAGGCCCTTTATTACCGACACCAAAGCCAATAACATTCCCTCAAGTCAATGCGCTGGCCGCACCTTTATCAAACTGGCTTCAATGCAACTGCCCCGCATTTATTATCTGGATAATTCTATTGTGGTGAAAAAAGTTGACTATTTTGAGCTAAGTCAATATAATATTGAAGACTGGCTTAATACAGGTAAAGCAAAGTAATTATTCAGCCTGATACCTTATGAACGCTGAGTTATCGGTTTCTCCTGGAGCATAGGTGCCATTTTTTAAACCTGGCTGATGATGTAATACAATATTTAAAGTTTGTTTGGCCGAAACCGAAGCATACGTATGCCAGGGGGTTAACAAAACCAATGTTACGTTTTAGCGTTCCATTGTTCAAACCAAGGTACACTGCCTTATATCAGAACTGGCTCGTTTTACGACATACGGCGTTCCGGAGGCAAGAATGTTGATTGGAGCTCTTAATCGCAAGGCATAGTTGGTGCCAACCGCGTTACCCTTATACCTGAAACAATCAAGGTAATTACGGTAAACGGTATTGGCGACATCTGAACGGAAAAAGTAAAAATGAAAAGCTACTTTTCGATCTGCCATGCTACACCGGCATTTGCTGCAAATAAATAATAGGCCGCAGGCGGTGCCACAAAATCAACCCCATCCTGAAGCCAGAACTATTGAAAACCTAAAGAAAAACAGGTTCAAGATTCGTGTCATTTAAGCGGTTCTGGTCTTTCAGTGGATAAGGAGGCTTACCCCCAAGCGGCCGATGCTATATAAATCAAGGGCTCGTTAATCCGGATGTTTTGCCCCCTTACCTAAATGGCCCGTGCCTTGGTGGTGAGCTGTTTGCTGAATTTGTACTGAAACTACTCAGAGTCCCCACGAATGTGGCCAAGTTTTGAGTTTAATAATTGTTGTTGAAATTTGATAAAACCAGCTATTAGTGGCTTACAGGAAGTGTGCGAAGCAAGGACATGGCATAAGCCAATGAACTGGACCTGGAGTTGGTTTGATCTGCCTTGTCATCGTCGTCAGACTTAACAGGAAGAAAACTAAAGATGAATTTGAAAATGCTGAAATAAACCGGCTTGTCATATTTTTCAAAATCGCAGTCTTCTCCTGAGGCAGACGTTACCTTGGTTTCGGGGCCCGCAGATGTTTCAGAGTGATTGTGATGAAGCAGATTATGGGTGTAAACTTTTGGAGTAGCAACCCATAAAGCCAATAGAATGAGCAGCGAAGAAACTCCTGATTTTATGTACTTATTCTTTAGCATCTACTCTACAAAGGAAAATATTAAATCATTTGCCAGCAAAATTTTAACAATTTTAACCAATACCTAAATTATTTACCTGATCCGCTTATTATTGTTAGCCTGCTGTTGCCTCTGCTTTGCCATTTCCTCGAGGCGTTTGGCAAAACCGGAAGCTTTTTTAGGCTTTTTCATATTGGACTCCAGTTCTGCTCTTATTTTGCTATCGCTGACAATTTTTTTCATGATCCAGTTTTGTGAGAAAGTAAACATGTTGGCCAGGAAGTAATACCAGCTCAAACCGGCTGCATAACTGTTCATCACCGCAAGGAAAATTACCGGCATAAAGTACATCATAAATTTCATGCCTGGCATTTGCGTACTGCCCTGCTGTGGCATGAGGCTACTGTTCATGTACGTGTAAATAATGGTGCTTGCAAACATGAGCATGGCAAAAAGACTGATATGGTCTCCGTAGATAGTATTTATTACGGCCACTTCGCCGAAAGTCCAGATACTGTCGTACGTACTTAGGTCGCTCGCCCATAAAAAGCCTTGCTGGCGCAATTCAATGGCAGCCGGAACAAATGCGAACAGGGCAATGAGCAGGGGAAATTGCAGCAGCAAAGGAATACATCCTGAAAAAGGGCTAACCCCCGCCTTTCCATAAAGAGCCATTTGCTCCTGCTGCTTTTTCATGGGGTCGGCATTCTTTTCGTACTTCGCATTAATAGTATCCATTTCGGGTTTAAGCAAACGCATACGGGCACTGCTCATATATGTTTTGTAAGCAATCGGCAAAAGCAAGAGCTTTACGATAATGGTAAGGATAAGTATCACAATGCCCATGTTCAGTCCAGACAGGCCGTTGAACAGTGGAATCACGATCCACTTATTGATGTAGCTGAAAATACTCCAGCCGGTTGGTATTATTTCCTCGAGATCCAGGTCATATTTCTTTAGCGTATTGTAATGATTTGGGCCGAAATAAAAACGGTATTGGAATTTTTCAGAGGCACCGTGTTCGTAAGGAATACCCAGCTCGCAGGACGCAGCACCAACAATTTTATCGGATTGTGGTCTTTGCCCCATTTTTACAACGCTTCCGGCCTTTGCAAAAACTTTGTCGGCTATAATGGTGGAGTTAAAAAACTGTTGCCTGAAACACACCCATTTGATGTCGGCTTCTGTCAGTGTTTTTTCATCATCCTTTCGCACCCCGAGTTTATCCGGAGAGTTAATATCCTGCTTATAATAAACGGTGGCTGCATCCCTTTCCTTTACGATATGTTCTTCCTGACTCGGAAAAAGCATGCGCCATTGCAATTGCATCTGGTTTTCGTTGGGAGTTAGAATGTTTTGCATGTTGGTGAAGCGTATTTCGCTTTTCACCATGTAATCGCCCGGATTAATAGAATAAACAAAGTCAATATAGCTTCCGGGTTTGGCTGTTTCGAGCCGCATTTCCAGTGAGTTGCCGGACTGATTTATTTTTTTGAAGTAAAACTCATCGGTAAAATACTGCTGCACGTCATTGTATGCAAACAACTGCAAGGCAAAGCGGGTAGAGTCTTTTTCAAAGAGCACCAAGTTTTCTTTGCTGCCCGGACGATGATAATTCTTTAACTCAACCTTTTCAATTTGTGCGCCCTTATTTGACACATAGGCAATCAGGTTTTCGTTTTCGATTTTATAACTTTCGGCAGCGCCATTGAGTGCCGGAGCAAAATCGCGGTATTTACCATTAAGAGCCACTGTTTTTGCAGAATCGTTAAGAATCACATTCTGCACTTTGGCAACAGAGTCGTCTATTCTCTTGGCCTTTGCAATTTTCACCACTTCCTCTGCGCGTTTCTTCTTCTCAACTCTCTCAAGCGAGTCTCGGATTACCTTGTTACGGGCCTGTTGTTTTTCATCGGGCCCGCTTAAGTATAACCCAACACCCAAAATCACTGCTATGAGACTTAGCCCAATAATCGAATTTCTGTCCACTAATCAAATAAATTATAAGGCGCAAATTTAGTATTTATTTAGCCTTGAAAAAGCTCAAAACAGTGAGCGGCACATAAAAAACACTAAGTAGGGTGGCAACTGCCACCGGTCAGAATTTTTCGCCTTCCAGCCTGGCCACAACCGCACTAGCCACAGCATTTCCAATCACATTGGTGGCACTGCGGCCCATATCGAGGAGTTGATCCACAGCAAGCAATAATAACAAGCCTTCACCCGGAATCCTGAACATGCTAAGCATGCCTGCAATTACCACCAACGAGGCCCTTGGCACACCTGCCATTCCTTTACTTGTAACGAGCAGTATGAGCATCATTTTTATCTGGTCGGCCGCACTCATTTCAATGCCGTAGCACTGGGCAATAAAAACGGTTGCAAAGGTCATGTACATTATACTCCCATCCAGATTAAACGAATAGCCTAGCGGAAGCACAAAACTTACAATGCGGTTACTGATTCCGTGTTTTTCCAGCATTTCAATGGTTTTGGGCATTGCGCTTTCGCTGCTGGCGGTGCTGAATGCGAGCAACGCAGGTTCACGCATATCGCGGAGCAGAGCCACGAAATTGATGCGGAAAAGCAAACTGATAGCGAACAAAATCACAAAAACAAAAAACAACAGGCCGCCGTAAAAACAAAGAATAAGGCTCAGGTAGCCTTTGAGTACATCAAGCCCCTGTTGCACAACCACAGCTGCTATGGCCCCAAACACACCAACCGGGGCAAAATTCATAACAAAACCTGTGACCTTAAACATGACATGGCTCAAACTATCAAACGCGTGAATGATGGGTTTACCTTTTTGGCCCAGCGAAGCAGCCGCCACACCAAAAAAAAGCGAGAAAACCACAATTGGCAAAATATCATTCGAGGCCATTGAGCGTATGAGGCTTTCCGGAATAACATGATCAATAAATGATTTAGAGCTCTGAACATTGGCCTTTATCCCCGTTTCTGCATGCGTATCCGGTTTTTCGAACGACATAACTTTGCCGGGCTCAAAAATATTGACCAGTACCAACCCAAGGGCAAGGGCAATAAGCGTTGCTGTGGTAAAGTAAATCAGCGTTTTGATTCCGATTCGCCCCACGCTTTTGAAATCCCCCAACTTTGCTACACCAGTTATCAACACCGCCAATACTAAAGGTGCGATAATCATCTTAATGAGATGCAGGAATATATCGGAAAGCACT
>CALMNJ010000052.1 GCA_937868675.1 uncultured Bacteroidota bacterium
GCTTTCGGTTGAAGAGTAATAAAGAACTCCCGTTTTTTCGTTGTACCCGTTAAACTCCATAACATCCCAGGGTCCTTTGGTAATCTGGTTAATCAACTTTCCGTTGAGGTCGTAATAGTACAGGTGATTGTACTCATCCGCCTCGCTGGAAATGATGAAGCCTTTGTTGGCTACAAACGTCAGATCGTCGGTAATATCCACATAGGTCTTGCTTTCGTTGGTGTGCACCACCTTTCCTTTGCCGCTGCTTACGTCGGTGAGCATGTATTCGAGCTTGTTCTGAAGCCGGTTGAGCCTTTGTATGCAAAGGGTTTTGGGATCGTTGGTAAACTGAATGCGCGGGATGTAAATATCGGTTTCGCTGCCAATGTCGGCCATTACCGTTGTTTTGGACGTCACATTAAAAATATGCACCGACACCGTTGAATTATCTTCACCTGCCTTGGGGTACTTATAGGTGTATTTTTCGGGATACAATTCGCCCTTGTAGTATTCCAGTGTAAACTCCTTTACCCTGCTTTCATCAAAACGCACAAAAGCAAGATACTGGCTGCTGGCGCTCCAGTCGAAATAATCTGCCTTCGAAAACTCTTCTTCATACACCCAATCTGCCCATCCGTTTTTAATCCTGTTTTTCTCACCATCGCCGGTCACCATCATTTCGGCATTTGTATCCAACACCTTGATGTAAATGTTATTGTCGCGCACAAAAGCCACCATCCTGCCATCCGGCGAAAATTTAGGGAACAGTTGTTTACCCTTGTCGCTCAGTTCAACCGTTTTTTTTGTGGCTATATCGTACACATAGTAAAAGGCTTTTGGCGAGCGGCGGTACACATGCTCGGTTGCTTCCGACAACAGCAGCTTGTCTTCGTTCGGGCTAAGGCGATAGGTGTTAAGGTCAATGTACTTTCCATTAAACTTTACATCATTACCACTCACAATATCTTTTATCTTTTTACCGGTTTTAAGGTCGTATTCGCTCAGGGTGGCCACCCCGTCGCTGCCGTCTTTCACTTCCACATAATTAAGGCCGTTTTTAAGCACATTAAATCCGGAGGCCGATTTTGGGAAGAAGGCATATTTGCCCCATATTTCGTCGAGGGTGAGTTTTTGCTGTGCCCAGCCCAAAACCGGAACAAACAACAAAATAAGTATCCATTTTTTCATACTAAATTTTTATACGCTGGTGAATTTAACCATTAAATGCATAAATAAAAATCACCCTGTTTAAGTAAGTTTAAAGCACGTTTCCTGTACGATTTTAACCGCACATGTAATTTTATTAATGTGCCCGCAACAATATTATTTTCTGAAGAAAAAATATATCGCTCCCAACAGCAGCAAAAATCCAACAAAATGATTCCACCTGAAAGCATCGGTTTTAAAGAATACCAGAGTAAATACCACAAACACCGATATTGAAATAACTTCCTGAATGAGCTTAAGCTGCCACATGTTGTATGGCCCGCCATTAAGGCTGCTGCCTAGTTTATTGGCGGGTACCATCAGTGTGTACTCAAAAAAGGCGATGCCCCAGCTAATAAGAATCATGGTGATTAGTCCGGCATTTTTAAACACACTTAATTCTTTAAAACGCAAATGACCATACCAGGCAATGGTCATGAATGTATTGGATGCAAGCAACAACAAAATCGTAGATAAGCCCCTTGAGATCATAATCCGGTATATTTTCTGAATAGTTTAATGGCCAGCGCCAGCAGCACAATACCAAACACCTTTTTGATAATGGCAATGCCTCCCACGCCAAGCAGTTTTTCGAGACGGTTAAGATTTTTAAGCACGATATACACTATCACCACGTTAAGGGTAATGGCAATTAAAATAGAAGCCAGGCTGTATTCGCCTCGTATTGAGAGCAGGGTGGTAAGCGTGCCGGTGCCGGCAATAAGCGGAAAAGCCAATGGAACCACCGATACCGAAGCCGGTACTTCTTCACGGTAAATGCGGATTCCCAGAATCATTTCGAGGGCAATAAAAAAAAGCACAAACGATCCGGCAATCGCAAAGTCAGCCACTTTTATTCCAATGATATCCAGTATGGACTGCCCTACAAATAAAAACACGACCATAATCAGGAACGAAACCCACGAAGCCTTAAACGCCTGAATTTCGCCTGCATTCTGGCGCAAACTGATGATGGCCGGAATGGAGCCGATAATGTCTATCACAGCAAAAAGCACCAGACTCACTTTAAGTACTTCCTGTAAACTTAACGTACTCTCCATGCACACAAAATTAATATTCCGGAGCGTAAAAGAAATTGTGTGGGAAAGCTTATTTTTACAAGCATCATCGGGCAGTGTTTAACCACAACTTCGTATGGGCGCCAATCACTATAAAAAACTTCCGCACACCGGACATTACGTAAACAAACTAATTCGCAATCTCATAGCTGGTTTGCTTGTACTTTTTGTTTCGGTTATTATTGGCACACTCGGTTACCACATCTACTTTAATCTGGGCTGGGTTGACAGTTTTTACAATGCATGTATGATTCTTACCGGCATGGGACCTGTTGACAAAGCCATAAATGACTCCGGAAAAATTTTCGCTTCCTTTTATGCCATATACAGCGGCGTCGCTTTTTTAACCAGCGTCGCCATTATCCTCAGTCCGGTATTGCACCGCTTTTTGCACCAATTAAGGCTCGACATTGAAGAGTAACATGAAAAAGGTGCTTATACTGTGTGCCCACCGCCCGGGCCGCTCACCCAGCCAGCGTTACCGTTTTGAGCAATACCTTCCGTTTCTTCAATCGCATGGATATGAATTTAAATTCTCTTACCTTCTGAATGAAAACGACGATCGTTTGTTTTATTCGCACGGAAAATTCATCGCCAAGGCATTCATCCTTTTTAAATCACTTCTTATCCGCTTTAAAGACACCCGGCGCTTCAAACATTTCGACATCATTTTTATTCAGCGCGAAGCCACCTTTTTTGGCAGCTCCTATTTCGAAAAAAAGGCCTTTCGTTCGGGTGCATACGTAATCTTTGATTTCGACGACAGCATCTGGCTGGCCGACACAAGCCCCGGAAACCAAAAATGGGAGTGGCTAAAAAAACCGGAGAAATTTTTTATAAACGTGGCCAGTGCCCATTGCGTCATGGCGGGCAACAACTATCTGGCCGAAAAAGCAAAACCATACAAGGCCAATGTGCACATTGTACCCACCACCATCAACACCTCTTTCCATAAACCAATGGCGCGGCCCGGAAATGATCAGGTAGTCACCATCGGCTGGAGCGGTAGCATCAGCACCGTAAAACACTTTGAACTACTAGTACCGGTGCTTCTTAAAATAAAAACGCGTTACGGCCACAAAATCCGCTTCAAGCTGATCGGAGAAAAAAACTACACTCATCCGCAACTGCCCGTTGAAGCCGTTGCATGGACCGAAGCGTCGGAAGTGGAACAGCTCAACACACTCGACATTGGCATTATGCCATTACCCAACGACGCCTGGGCCAACGGCAAGTGCGGCCTTAAAGGGCTTGCTTACATGGCCTGCGGCGTTGCCACCGTAATGAGCGAGGTGGGCGTAAACCGCAACATTATCCAACACGGCACCAACGGTTTTTTAGCGGACAACGATTACGAATGGTACAATTTACTGTGCGAACTCATTGAACATCCTGAACTCAGGAAAGAAATCGGAAAAAATGCCCGTCAATCCGTGATCGAAAAATACTCGGTGCAAGCCTGGAAGACCACATACCTTGAGTTGTTTGAACATGCCCGAAAAAGCCAATAACTATTTTGCCACGCAGCCCGAGCCCGAACAAAGCTGCCTGCTCTTTCTGCGCAAAACCATCCTGCAGCATTCTGAACATATTACCGAAGCCTGGCACTTTAATACCCCTTTCTATTATTTTAAAAAACGCTGGCTCTGCTTTATTTCCTACGATAAAAAAACAAAGATCATTTACGTGTCGGTGGTTAACGGAAACAAGATCAAACACCGAAAACTAGTGAGTGAGGGGCGCAAAAAAATGAAAATTTTTTATGTGGATGCATCCCAAGACATGGATATAAAAAGCCTCAATGAAATTCTCCAAAAGGCCTGCGCGTTATAATTATTCATTTCCCCCAAAAAGGCAACGATCTGTTTTTCGGGCGCCCCGCCGCAGTATCATTCCGGTATGGCGGCGGCCGGGCCACTCCGGGCTCCGCTATCGCTTCGGCCTCCTCGCCGCGCAAAAGAGGCGCACGGCTGCGGTGGCTAAACCCTGTGTGTCCCTGGCGCTGCATCGCGTGTTTGGCAATCCTTTCTTTTTAACATTATTAAGTAAACAACCTTTGCCACACCCAAGTAACTTAGTGCTGTTGCCTGCATTACATTTGAATGCAATTACGATGAGCCGTTATTTTTACTTCATTCTGTTTTTATTTTTTTCTGGAATCGCCTCCGCTCAGGAAGATGGTGGCTCCGGTTCCAAATGGTGCCGCGACGATATTGAAAAAAAAGCGGTGTCGCTTTATGAAAAAGGCAAAAAAAAAAAAAAATACAAAA